>JAISTL010000123.1 GCA_031272615.1 Methylobacteriaceae bacterium
CATCGCCATAATCCACGCCTCGCGGCTGGAGGCGACGGCGTCGGCCAGCTGATAACCGCCCATGTCGACGGCGACGATGGCGGTGGCGGCAATGGACGGGTCGGCGCCGATGGACACGAACAGCGGCCCGACCGCCCACTTGATGAACGCCGACAGATAGGGGATCGAGGCCATGATGCCGGCCACGGGTACGAACACCGGCCCGATGGCATGGATACCGGAAATGAATTCAGCGCCGATTCCCTCGTCGGGGTTGCGGATGGCGGCGACGGCGCCCAGCAGCGTACACGCCATGATAATATAAATGATGATATTGCCTACGTATGCCATAGGGTTCTCCCTCTGATGAAATGGATCAAAACCCGTTGAACGCGTTGGGATTGTTTGTTTGCAGGTTCGGACGGGCGGTTGTTAAACATGGCGCTCCTCCAGACGGAGGGTCACGCGGGGGCGCCCCGGGAGCGCCGGCAGCAGCGGCGTCAAGGGGATGAAAATATTGTCGGAGGCCTTGACGGCGGAGAGCGCGCGCTCCGCCAGAACGGTTTCTCCGTCATAAAAACGCAGCACCGGGTGGCTCATGTCGGTTTGCGCCCTGAGGTGCAGACGGTTGGCCGCGGGTGTCGCGTCGGGGGGGCGCGACACCACGCGGGACGGGGTCACGCCGCGGAGACCGGAGCCGGGACACAGGTCGACATCGGCATCGGGAGCCGGGCGGTTCCCCGACAGGAATCCGGCGACGGCGGCGGCGGCGAGGCGGCCCATGCGGGCGCACTGGCCGCTGCTGCGCAGCGGTTGCAGGGCGTTGCCGCAGGCGAATACTCCCCGCATGCCGGTGCGGAAAAACTGGTCGACAACGATGCCGCGGGTCAGGGGGTCCACCGCCAGCCCCGAGGCTTCGGCCACCGCGGCGTCGGCCTGCCAGCCGCCGGTGAGAATGACGGTGTCGCACGGCAGGAAGCGCGTATTACCGCCGGGCAGGGTGACGCCGATGCCGGTCAGCCGTTCCGGCGAGCCTTCCACGGTTGCGATGGAAGCGCCGTGAAACACCGGGGTTCGCAACACGTTGGCCATGCCGAACCCGACGAAGGCCGGCGCTTGGGCGTGGGGCTGCTCCTCGACGAAGGCGGTGACGGAAAAACCGAGGCGCTGGGCGGAGAGCCAAGCGGAATAAGCCACCCATTCGGAGCCGAGGATGACGGCGCGCCCGCCCTTGCGCCCGTCGGGGTAGGGGCGGGGCAGGCCGCGTTTCAACCACTGCTGCAGGACCCCGGTGGTCGGGAAGGCGTGGGGCGGGCGGTTGCCGCCGATGAAACGCGGCGCGCGGGCCGCCTCGCGGACGCCCAGAGCCAGAATCACCGCTTTGGGGCGCCATTCTGTCAGGCCCGAGCCGGGGCTCAGTACCCGGGCGACGGGGCCGTCGGCGAGCTCCAGCAAGGTGGTGCGTGTCAAAATCGTGAGGTTGGGGCGTTTGAAAGCGGCGGCGAGCAGCAGGGCGGCAAAGGCGCGCCCCGTCTGCCACGGGCGTCCGGTGTACTCCCAGCCGAAGCCGGGATGGTCACAGTAATGGGGCAGGCCGCCGGGTTCGTCGTCGCGGTCAATCACCGTAACGGACACGCGGGGGTCGCGGGCAAGCTCGAGCGCCGCCGCCAGCCCGGCCGGGCCGCTGCCGACAACCAGAATATCCGGGGCGGATTTCATCGGCGTTCTCCTTTCCCGGCGGCGAGCAGCGCGTCGAGCCGGGCGCCGCAGAAAAAGCCCTGGCAGCGGCCCATGCCGGCGCGGGTGCGCCGTTTCAGCGCCGCGGGAGTGGCGGCGGGCAGCGGCGCGGCAAGGGCGCGTTTGACGTCGCCCAGCGTAATCTTTTCACAATGGCAGACCATTTCCCGGTCGTCGGCGCTTTCCGGGTTCTCCAGCCACGGCGGCGCGCGACCGGCGGAGAGGTCCGGCGCCCGCACGGGATGAATGATGTCCTTGGGGATGAGGTCCAGCGCTTCACCCAAAAGCTGCGTCACATGGGCGGCGATGCCGAGCGACGCCGACAGGCCGGTGGAACGGATGCCGCCGACGGTGATCCAGTGGTCGTCAAGGCGCGGGATGATGCGGTATTCGCTGTTTTCCGTGGCTGGGCGCACACCGGCATAGGCGGTGACCAGCGGGTAATTCTCCAGCTCCGGAATGATGCGCCGCCCGGCGGCCATGAGCGCGTCCATCGTTTCTTTGGTCACCGAGCGCTCGAAGGGGCCGGAAACCTCCTCGGCGGTGGGGCCGAGCATCACGTTGCCGAAAATCGTCGGGATGACCAGCACGCCGCGCCCGGCGCTCGACGGGGGCGGAACGATGATGGTTTTGACCAGAGGCGCCGCCAGCTTGTCAAAAACCAGAAACTGCCCCTTGCGCGGCTTGATGGTGAAATCGTGGTAACCGGCGGCGGCGTCGACGATGTCGCCCTGCAGCCCGGCGCAGTTGATGACAAATCGCGCCGACAACGCTTCGCCGCGGTCGTTCAGCACCCGCCAGCCGTTGTCGCCGCGGGTGAAGGCGGCGGCGCGCCAGTCGGGAAGGTAGGCCGCGCCGTTGGTCACCGCGTCCAGCAC
>JAISTL010000129.1 GCA_031272615.1 Methylobacteriaceae bacterium
CACAAACATCTTTGAATTCGATGACTTTAACATGCGCACCTTGTGCGACCCCACGATAAAACGCGAACCTGATTGGGTCCCAAGCCGGTACCCGCAGAATTCTCGTGTGAAATGCGGCCGAAAAAGATCCTCATTGGACATATGACCTGGAAAGGAACTCCGTAACCCTTGACTTTTTTGATGACGATTAAGTGCCCAAGAAATTGTCTTTCATAAGCGTTCTGATGTATGGTGCTCCTGAAAATGAATGTCAAGATGCGTGACGGAATTCCGGGCGATAACCGTATTCTCTTTCCGAGTGTCCCACGCGACCCTGAACGGCTGTATGCCGGACACAAAATGATCGTTGCCGACACAGCTGAAACCGTCAAAGGGCCACTGCATGGAACGTGACACGCTGGACACCCGCATTTTCCATCTCCCTATTGTTTCCATTCCCCGGGCGGCAGTCATTCGTCCCGCCGGACATCGATGCGTTTTGGACGACAAACACCGCTGAATTGTCCTTGACAATTTCAGTCGGTCGTCTATGAGAGGCGCACCGCTTGACGGCGTAACGGGTGTATAGCTCAGTTGGTAGAGCAGCTGACTCTTAATCAGCGGGTCCAAGGTTCGAGTCCTTGTACACCCACCATATATTCCCAAATTCGGTTTTATATCTGCCGTCCGGAGTCATCATTTTCATTGCGCGATCATAGCCGGAAGGTCATACGTAACCTTGTTTTGCCTGAGTTGTCACCGTCCGCGGAGTCGACCCGCGGACCGGGGAAAAGGGGGCAAACGGTCTCTGATTCTTCGTTCGCCGGCAAGGCGGCATATGGCGGCACGGATAATGCCGGTTTCCGTCATCGGAGCGTTTTATAGACAACCACGCGAACGATGGACCGGGTTTCGAAGTGCGGGAAAACTCAGACGTATTGCGGCTGCAATTCGGAATTCCGGCAAACAAAATGAAGCAATTCCAATAATATTTACATTATTCAGATTCAATTCGCAAATATACTTCTAACTAATAATAGTTGTCAGTTTCAAATTTTAATTCATTTTTCAATGAATAATATGTTTTATCGAGCAAGAACATTCAGTTTATTCTGTATTGCTAACTTGCTCCTTTAATATTATATTTTGTTCATCTTCAATATTTATTGGATGGACAAATGAAATTGAAATCTGGATTGATGGGGCTGCTGTGTCTGGTGCTGTGCGGATGCAATTACTCGGTTGCGACCAAAGCGGTGCCGATTACGCTCTCCGAATACCGCATCAGTGTCACCGAACCGCTCGGCAACGCCGGGGATTACCTGCTGCTGAAGGCCGCGGAAACCACCCTCGCCGCCGGCAAAACGCATTTTGAAATCATCAGCGACCAGGACGTCGGCACCCGCAGCAGCACGTCGACGCACGGCGGCTTTTCAAGCACCTACACGTCCACCGCCCGCGACATGATTATCCGTGTCGGCGACACCGGCATAAACGCGCGTCAGGTGGTGCAAAACCTCCGGCCGCGGGTGAAGCGGGACCTGGTGCTGTGGCGGTGACGCCGCTTCGGGCGTTGCCTGTCGCCCTTCAGGCCGGGTTGGGCCGGGTCGAAACGGCTCTCAACGGAAAAACGGTCGGCGGCGATTTACCGTCGCCGCCGCTTGAAACGCGGCCGTCTTACCCTATAATCCTGATGACGGGGCATTTGAGCCGCCTTTCAAGCCCCGCAACGGAAAAGTTCCCGAAAGAACCCTCTTCCAACTCATCATTCATCGCTCGACACGCAAGGGAGCACTCATGATGGCCACCGCCGCAGAAAAACTCATCAGCCTCGTAACCGAATGCCTGTCATCGGGCTCTTCGAAACTTCCCGCCGATATCCGCGATGATGCCGCCTGGCGCGCCCGGATGAAGGAGGCGGTCTCGGGTGACCCGAAAGCGCAGGAGGCTGTCGATGCCGCCTGCGACGTGGTGCTGCTGTCAGCGGCGGACGGTGAATCGAAGCAGAACGTCTACCGTGAATGCGCCCGCGAAACGCTGCGGATGCTCGGCCAATCCCCCGACATCATCCCCGCCGTCGCCGGCTGAACACGGAATTCCCCGGTGGATACCGGGGATTTCGCCGAAAAATCAATCACTACGTCAGCGCCCGCAATTCACGACGTGCGGGCGATTCTTCCGTCACTGAAACGATTTCCGCCACTTCGTCAGTTCCTGCCGGGCCTTTCCCGGCCATTGAGAGACGTCGGGACGGATAAACACGGTTTTGCCGTCGGTGGTCCAGGCGGTGTAGAATCGTTTGTTCCTGGCCGAGGCAAACAGCACCGCCTCTTCGGTTCCGCAGTTGTGCGGCGTGCAGGCGTGCCCGTAGAAATCATCCCCCATATACTCGCCGCTGCCGGTGCCGAGCAGCATCGCCTGATAATCGTCAAAGGCAGCGCCGACCTGCTGTTTGAGGGCGTCGACGATATTGCGGTATTCCATCAGGTCGCCGGGATGGCTGATGCTGCGCTCGCGCAGGACCTGCCAGCCGTCTTCCGTCTTGTAGGTGAAGGGGATTTTGCCGCTCTCGCGAAAGCCTTCCGCCGGAGTCCAAATCCACTGCCGACCGTCCCGGTTGGGGCGCGGCGACTGAGAAAACACGACCGCGTGGCCTTTCAGCTGATGGTCCACCGGGGCGCACTCGTCCATGGGGCCATCGAACCGCACCGCGCCATCCGCCGGAAACGAGAGGACGAACGGCGCCGAACACCCGAGATTGCCGCCGTCGCCGCTCCAGCCGACCAGCACCGGCACGCCGCCGACCAGCACCACATCGTCAAAGCCGATATGCCAGTTGGCATGAACCTCACGCCCGTCAACCATCAGTTTCTTTTCGGTGTTCGCCTCACCCTTGAGTTCAACGGAGTGGCTGAAAAACTTATCCACATCCACGGCCATGGCCGGCGCCGAACACAGAAGCGCGGCGAGAAACACCGGCAAGTGCCTGCTGAATTTCATGATTTTCTCCTGACCTCTATCAAAATGGTATCCTTGGGGGTCTCCCGGGTACAGATTTTCGCGTTCACACAGCTTTCCTCCGCGTGTGGTGACGAACAATTAACTGCTTTGGGGTTAGAGTGACCCTGCGTTGAATATATCGCATAAAGTCAGGTTTTCGAGACCGACTTCCGGTAGTTCCGAGAGATTTATGTGACAAGCCCGCGGAGATATCGATCCCCGCGGGCTTATTTTGCTGGTTCAAGCGGACGCGGCGCGACTCACCACCACTTCTCGGGGTACCGCACCCGCCCGACGGCGTTCTCGATTACCTGCCCGGCGGCGAATAGGGTTTCCTCGTCAAACGGGCGGCCGATGAGTTGCATGCCGAGCGGCAGCCCCCGGGAATCAAAGCCGCCGGGAACCGAAAGACCCGGCAATCCGGCCATGTTGACCGTCACGGTGAACACATCGTTGAGGTACATTTCCACCGGGTCCGTCTGCCTGGCGCTCTCGCCGACGGGGAAAGCGGCGGTGGGAGTCGCCGGGGTCAGCACGGCATGGACCCCGGAGGCGTACACATCTTCGAAATCCCGCTTGATGAGGGTGCGCACCTTGCGCGCGCGCTCATAATAGGCGTCATAATATCCGGCCGACAGCACATAGGTGCCGATGAGAATGCGGCGGCGCACCTCGCGGCCGAACCCGGCGGCGCGGGTTTTTTCATACATGTCGATGATGTCTTTGCCCGGCACGCGCAAGCCGTAGCGCACGCCGTCATAGCGCGCCAGATTGGAGGAACACTCCGCCGGAGCGACAATATAATAGGCGGGCAGCGCATAGCGGGTGTGCGGCAGCGACACCGGAACGACTTCGGCGCCCGCATCCTTGAGATAGTCGGCGGTGCGGTTCCACAACGCCAGAATCTCTCCGGACATGCCGTCCACCCGATACTCTTCGGGGATGCCGATTTTCAGGCCCTTGACGCCGCGCCCGGCGGCGGCGCGATAATCCGGCACCGGCAAGTCGGCGCAGGTGGTATCCATCGGGTCGTGCCCGGCCATGGACTGGAGCATGAGCGCGGCGTCTTCGATGGTCCGGGCGATGGGGCCGGCCTGGTCCAGCGACGAGGCAAAGGCGACGATGCCCCAGCGCGAGCAGCGGCCATAGGTCGGCTTGATGCCGACGGTGCCGGTGAAGGCGGCGGGCTGGCGGATGGAGCCGCCGGTGTCGGTGGCGGTGGCGGCGGCGCACAAATGCGCGGCAACCGCGGCGGCTGAACCGCCGGACGACCCGCCGGGAACCAGCTTGACATCGGAACCGGCCACCCGCCACGGCGAAATGACCGGGCCGAAGGCGCTGGTTTCATTGGCGGAACCCATGGCGAACTCGTCGAGGTTGAGCTTGCCCAGCATCACGGCGCCGTCCCGCCACAGATGGCTGGTGACGGTGGACTCGTAAGGCGGCACGAAACCGGTGAGAATACGCGAGGCGGCGGTGGTCTGCACATCCCGGGTGCAATAGAGATCCTTGATGCCCAGCGGCACCCCCTCCAGCGGACCGCCATCGCCCTTTGCCAGCCGGGCGTCGGAAGCCGCGGCCATTTCCAGGGCCTTTTCCGGCGTTTCCAGAATGAAAGCGTTGAGCGGGCGCGCCGCCTCGATGGCGGCGATGTAGGCGCGGGTGATTTCCGCGCTGGAGAATTTCCGGGCCTTGAGGCCGTCGCGCGCTTCAGCGAGGGTGAGCTGGGTCAGTTCGGACATGGCGAAGTTCTTTGTTTTTCGGGTTCAACTTAACTGAAATGGAAACGCCGGAACGGCGGGCCGGGTCATTCGACGACCTTCGGCACAACGAAAAAGTGGTCTTCACTTTCCGGGGCGTTGCGCGTCACCAGGTCGGCGTAACCGCCGTCGGTCACGCCATCCTGCCGCTTTTTCATCTCCATGGGCGTCACCGACGTCATCGGCTCGACGTTGTCCACATTCACTTCATTCAGTTGCTCGACAAAGGCGAGAATGGAGTTCAGCTCGTTCTGCAGGTGGGGGACGTCTTTATCGTCCACGGCCAGGCGCGCCAGCCGGGCGATGCGTTTTACGGTCGCGGTATCAACAGGCATGGGATTTCCCTTGTGTTCAAAGCGTGCACGGCTATAGCACCGTTGAACGGCAAACCGCAACGACTATTTCACGTTCATACCGTGGGTCATGGCCCGGTTGCGCGGCGCAAAAGCACCCTCTGGAAACGCGGTTCCGCGTTCCCGGCATGCGCCCCCTTCACTCGCCGGGCCGCTGTTGCCTAAATCGTCACCCCCAGCCCGACATGGGGCGTCACCACCTGGACTCCGGTGCCTTCCAGCAGTGAAATAAACTCGGCGGCAGTGGGCGCGACGATGGGGAAGCTGCCGTAATGGCACGGGAACACCGCCCGCGGCTTGAAATAGCGGGTCACGGCCATGGCCGCGCTCGCCGCGCCCATGGTGAACCGGTCGCCGATGGGCACCATCAGGATATCCGGCCGGTAAATCTCGTTGATCAGCGCCATATCGCCGAAGATTTCGGTGTCGCCCATGTGGTAGACGACCGGTTCACCCGGAGCGCGGACGATGAGCCCGTTGGGGCTGCCGAGCGGCACGGCGACGCCGCTTTCCCCCATACCCGCCGAATGATGGGCGATGGTGAGGGAGACGCTGAACCCGTCCTGACGGGTGGTGCCGCCGGTGTTCATCGGGTCGACGTTCTCCACTCCCTTGGAGGCGAGCCACATGCACAGATCGAAATTGGTGATGACCTTCGCCCCGGTTTCCCTGGCGATGTCCACCGTATCGCCGACATGGTCCGAGTGGCCGTGGGTGATGAGGATATGGGTGACGCCGCTTT
>JAISTL010000151.1 GCA_031272615.1 Methylobacteriaceae bacterium
TGAGCTTTCCAAAGTCGTTGGTGAGATCGACGGCGTGGTCGCCGGTGTCGACACATGGGACGAGGCTGTGTTTCAGTTGGCGCCGAAACTGAAGGTTATCGCCCGGTTCGGTGTAGGGGTCGACAACATCGATTGTGCCGCGGCGACCCGTCACAATGTCGTCGTGACCAACGCCGCCGGCGGCAACTCCAACGCCGTCGCTGAACTGACGGTTGGTCTCATCATATCCGCCATGCGCGCCATTGTGCCCCTGCACAATTCAACACGGCAGGGAGCATGGGACCGTTTTGTCGGAACCGAGATTGTCAATCGCACGGTGGGCTTGCTGGGCTTCGGAAACATCGCCCGGAAAGTGGCGCGCAAACTGTCGGGTTTCGATGCCCGGATTATCGCCTATGACAAGTACCCCAATCTGGAAGCCGCGCAAACGCTGGGAGTTGAGATGGTTTCCGCTGACGATGTGCTGACCCGGTCCGATATTGTCTGCACGTTGTTGCCGAGTTTGCCTGAAACCAAACATTTCATGAATAGCGAGACCTTCGGCAAAATGAAAGACGGTTCGTATTTCGTAAATACGGCGCGTGGGGCGCTGGTGGACGAAGCGGCGCTCGCCGACGCCTTGACATCGGGAAAGCTCAGGGGAGCGGCTGTCGACGTCTACGAAAAGGAACCGGTCCTCAAAGACAATCCGTTGTTGAAGCTGGACAATCTTGTCACAACTCCCCACACGGCCGCGGAAACGTATGAAACTTATACCCTGGTGGGGCGCATCACAGCCGAAGCTGTCCTGGATGTGCTGAATGGCCGGTCGCCCGCCAATCAGTTGAACAAGGTATCGTAGAACGCTTTGTTGTTCTGCCGGGACATCTCCGGAAGTGTTGAAGCCCGGGAGTATCAATGCGAACCAGGACACTCCCGGGCCGTCGGCGCCGTTTCTGACGCCGTCCGTGCCCGGGGATTCGTTTCACCCTCCCGTGACATTCATCGGCCGGGTCACCTGGATGCGGTTGAGCGCGTCGGCGGAAAAGGCGTGACCGTGGGGCTTGAGCAGTACCGCCCGGCGGATGGCGGCGGATGTGGGGGCGTCGTCGCCGGGGAATTGGCGCAGCGGCGCGCGCAAATCCACGGCGAAATCGCGTCCCAGGCACGGATGGAGCAAGCCGGAGCAGGTGACCCGCACCCGGTCGCAGCCGGCGCAGAAACGGGCGGAAATGGGCGAAATGAACCCGAGTTTGCCGCCGGTCTCCGTCACCCGCACCCAACGCGCCGGTCCGCCGGAGGTTTCGGCGACGGGCTCGAGGGTGAATTCCCGGCATAACCGCTCGCGGATTGCCGCCATCGGAACGAATTGCGCGGCGCGGTCAACGTCGATGTCGCCCATCGGCATCACTTCGATGACGGTGAGCGCCATGCCCCGGCCGTGGGCGAAACGCAGCAGCCCGGCGATGTCGGTTTCGTTGAGTCCCTTCAGCGCCACGGTGTTGATTTTCACCGCCAGCCCGGCGTTTTGCGCCGCGTCGATGCCGTTGAGCACTGCGGCCAACGAACCGCCGCGCGTGATCGCGCCGTAGCGGTCGGGGTCCAGGCTGTCGAGAGACACGTTTACCCGCCTGACGCCGCACTCCGCCAGTTCCGCGGCATATCGGGCGAGCTGTGAGCCGTTGGTGGTCAGGGTCAGCTCATCCAGCAGGCCCGCGACAAGGTGCCGGGAGACGGCGCGGAACAGCCGCATGACGCCGCGGCGCAGCAGCGGTTCGCCGCCGGTGATCCGTACCCGGCGCACGCCGAACCCCATGAACACCCGGACGAGGCGTTCCAACTCTTCCAGCGTCAGTATCCCGGCGCGCGGCACAAAACGGGTCCCGCCGCCGATGCAATACACGCAGCGCATGTCGCAGCGGTCGGTCACCGATAATCTCAAGGAGGAGACAACTCTGCCGAAGGCATCGATGAGAGGCGGAGCTGCGGGCATGGTCGGTTCTGACGGAGTGAGGGGCGGGAGGGAAGGTCAGGCGGCGGCGAAGAACCGTCGCCGCGGTTTTAAGCAAAGGCGGGGGCGAATGCAAGGGCGACGACGGCCGTTAACCGGCGCCCGCTTCGCCGAGCTTGCGCCACATGGTGCTGCGGCTGATGCCGAGGCGCCTGGCGGCCCGGGTCTGGTTCATGTTCTCCTGCTCCAGCACCGCGCGGATGACTTCACGGGTGATGGCGTCCAGGTTCCCGGAAAGATCCGGTTGCGGCAGCGGGAGCGCGGTGGACTCGCCGGGGTTCTGGCTGTCCAGCGCCAGGCGGGTTTCCTCCTCGCCGATATAGGGAGAATCCGCCTGGAAAATCAGTTCCTTGATGACTTTCTTGAACTGGTCGATATTGCCGACCCAGCGGTGTTTCTGCAGCAGGTCCATGGCCTGGGGTTGAAAACCGATCACTTGGGTGCCCATCTGGATGTTCAGTTCGTTGACATAAAGAATCGCCAGGCTGGGGATGTCGCTGGCCCGCTCGTTCAGCGTCGGCATGGTGATGCACAGGGCCTCGGCGCGGTAGAGGATGAAATACATCAGGTCGCTCTTGTCGAAGGCGACCTTCTGCCCGGGCACGCAGGACATGACAATTCTGTTCTTTTTCTGCAGGTTGCCGGCGGTGATGAACTTCTCGAACTCGATGTAAAGCTCTTCGTCGATGGACTGCATGTTCTTGAAATAAATGGTCATATCGGCGCCGTTGACGAAGGAATCCTGGTCTTTCAGGATGCGGCGCAGTTGCCCGGGAGTGGTGTAACGGCAATCGATCACCGGCATGGCCGCCCGGAACACGTTGCTTTTCTGGAACAGCGAATAGGCGATGGTATCCTTGCCGGTGCCCCTCTGCCCGGAAATCATCACCGGCAGATGCGAGCCGGCAAGTTTGGCGATATGCTTGAGAACCCCCTGAAGATAACGGTTGTTGGTGTTGAAGGTTTCATAGTTGACCAGCGGCGCGGAGACGGAATCACGGAAATAGACGGCCCGCGGGTCGAAGCTGGTGATGTCCATCGAAGGAAGGCAGTGGAAAATGACGATATCGCGCTCATAGTGCGAGGTGATCCGTCCGGTGATTTTCCAACTCTGGTCATTGATATTCTTGAAAAACACCAGTTCGTCATCATAGGCGAAATTGCCGACGAGGGTCTTCAGCTCGGAGTCCAGCGCGTCAAACACCGGCGCGTCGGAATGAATGCTGGAATACAGCAGGCTTTTGTCCATGCCGTAGGCAAACACCTGTTCCGGCAGGCTTTTGACGATCTTGAAATACAGGCCGTTGATTTCCTGCAGCTTGTTGATGCTCTCCACCAGCTTGACCGCCTGATCGAAAGACGCGACCACGCTCTCGCGGCCCGAGGTCACGAGGATGATGTTGAAGCCGATGCGTTTGGCCGCGACCGTTGTGACAACGTCGCCGATGACCAGGTTGAAATCCTTTTCCTTGAGCTCCGCCAACCGTTCGCGGATTTCATCCTCGCTGTTCACCGTCACCACATGGCCGCGATATTGCAGCAGCTCGCAGATCGCCTGCGCCGTCCGGCTGATCTTCGGGAAGCCGACAATGGCAAACCGCCCGGAATAGCTTTGCGCCTGGCGGATGGCGCGCAGCATGTCCTGCGCCGACAGGCCCATGTCCACCACCGGAATCTGCACCCGGCGCTCAATCAGCTCCGCCGTTCCGGCCCGGGAAATGATGACGGAATAACCGTTGTGCTGAAGCTCGCGGGCAAGGTCGGCGCCCTCGCGCATGTCGGCGGTGAAGGCGTCCACCTCGATGTCTTTGCGGGTGCGCGCCACTTCGAGGATGAGTTCCCGCAGACCGTCATAGGGGGCGATGGCAAGGATTTTCACCGGATTCCGGCCCGATGCGGGCATGACCTGATCTCCTGAACGCGAACAACTTTTTCATTTTGAAACATATTTCGCTAAACTGTTCAAGCCTTGTGTTTCAAAAATAAACAGTTCTATGCAAAACGGAATAATATTTCCGGAAAAGTGCCGGCGGAGACCAAACATGGCGTTGTTTTTCATTGACATCGGGCTTCGCTCCATACAATCGTTGTACGACAAGTTCAATTTTGAAACAGTTACCCTGGGGGCAAAGGAATGAAAGCGGCATTTGTCATTGACAGCAACAAGGTCGCCATCGAGGAGATCGACAAACCGGTACCGGCGGAGAACGAGGTTCTGATCAAGGTTGAGATCGCCGGTGTTTGCGGTTCAGATTTGCACCTGTTTCACGGCACCCACGCCTTTCGCAAGCCGCCGGCCATTCTCGGGCACGAAGTGGCCGGGACGGTGGTTGAAGTCGGCAAAAACGCCAAAAAATACCAAATCGGCGACCGGGTGACGGTGTTGCCGCAGGTGGCCTGCGGCACATGCGAATATTGCCGCAAGGGCCTGGAAAACCTGTGTATCAACAAGGTCGTTCCGGGTACGCCGAAGTGGATCGGCACCTTCGTGGAGTATTTCCCGTCGCCCGAACAGGTGGTCTACCCGCTCAACGACAACATCTCCATGGCGGTGGGGGCGCTCATCGAGCCGCTGGCCGTGGCGGTGCGCGTCATCAACAAAATTTCCGTACCGGAGAAAGACAGCATCGTCATTCTCGGTACCGGCAGCATCGGCATGCTGACACTGGTGGTGGCGCGGGAGCGCGGCTACAAAAACATCATCTGCACCGACACCGCTGAATTCAACCGGAAGATGGCGCTGGAACTGGGCGCTTCGGCGGCTGTCGACCCGCTGAGCGAGGATGTTCCGGCCCGGGTGCGGGAACTGACCGGGGGCAGGGGGGCGGATGTCGCCATCATCGCCGCCGGCGCGCCGAACATTTTTGACCAGGCCACCGCCTCGCTGCACAAATGCGGGCAGGTCGGCATCGTCGCCATGATCACCAAAAACATCCCGGTTTATACCTACAGCACGGTGTTCAACGAACTCACCGTGTTCGGCGCCATGACCTACTCGACCAAGGATTTCGAGGACGCGTGGGAAATGGTCAACAACGGGCTCGATTTGAGCAAATTCGTCACCCAGACTCTGGACCTCGATCATACGCAACAGGCGCTCGATGTGTTGAGCGAAAAAAAAGAAAACGTCATCAAGGTTCAGGTCAAAGTATCCTGACAACTTTTCAGAAGAGGAAGCAAAACATGAATAAGGCTGCAAAATTACTGTTGGGAACCGCTTGTGGACTGTTCATCGCGCTGCCGGCGTTCGGTGCCTGCGAGCCCAAACCCGTTCCGGCGGGCAGCACCGATTTCGGCGCGCCGGTGGAACTGAAACTCGGGCACATCCAGTCGGAAACCGATTTCTGGCATCTCGGCTCGGTGAAGTTCAAGGAGGAACTGGAGAAGCGCTCCAACGGCAACCTGACGCTGGCGATTTTCCCCAACTCCACCCTGGGGGGAGACCGTGACCTGGTGGAAGGCATGCAGATGGGGACCGTTGATTTCGGCCTCGTCGCCGGTGTGCTCGGCAACTTCGCCCCGTCCATCCAGCTGTTGGAACTGCCCTATCTGTTCGATGACCATGACCAATTCGTCAAGGTCGTCTACGGCCCCATCGGCAAGAAGATTTCCGATGATGTCTACAAGAACTCCACCGTCTGCCTGTTGAGCTGGTGGGACCGCGGCCCCCGCGAGGTGACCTCCAACAAGCCGATCAACACGCTGGCGGACATCCAGGGCCTGAAGATCCGTCTGCCGGAAATCGCCGCCATGGTCGACACCTGGAAGCATATGGGCGCGACGCCGACTCCGATGGCCTGGAGCGAGGTCTACACCGGTCTGCAGCAGGGCGTCATCGAGGCGCAGGAAAACCCGATTCCGTTCATTTACGGCGGGCGTATCCACGAGGTGCAGAAATACATCGCCATGACCGACCACAAGTATGAGTACGTCACCATCACCATGTCCGGCGGCACGTGGGACAAGCTGTCTCCGCTGCAGCAGAAGGTGATGATCGAAGCGGCCGAGGCGGCCACCGAATATGAGAATGCCCTGGTCCGTGACAAGACCAAGGAACTTCTGGACGAGATGGTCAAGGGCGGTATGCAGGTGACCAACCCGGACAAGAAGGAGTTCGCCGCCAAGGCGCGGGAGGCCCACGAGACGTTTGCCAAGAGCGTCGACCTTGACCTCTACAAGGAGATCCTGAAGACCATCGGTCGTTGATCATCTTCGTCCGGCGTTGAGTTTGGCGGGGTATTCCCGTTTCGGAAATATCCCGCTATAGTGCGCCCGTGTTTGCCCGCGTGCCGTCCCCCCGTCGGCGGCGGGCAACGCGGCGACCGGAGGGGATGGAGGTGGTGTTATGAAACGGTTCAACGAGTTCCTCGACAAGCTGCTGTTCTGGGCGTGCTCAGGGCTGATGCTGGCGATGGTGACGCTGATCTTCGCGCAGGTTATTGCCCGTTACGTTTTCACCAATTCCCTGACATGGTCGGAAGAGCTCGGACGCTTCATTTTCGTCTGGATGTCGTTCATCGGCATGGCGGTGGCGTTTCGCGCCGATCGTCATGTCGCCCTGGATCTGCTCCTCAGGCACCTGGGGCCGGCCAAACAGCGTTTGCTGAACACTTTCAACAATCTGTGCATTCTCGTTTTTGCCCTGGCGGTCGCCTGGAGCGGCTTCAAGCTCATGGCGATGGCCATGCGCCAGTTCAGCCCGGCCATGAAGGTTTCCATGGCTGACGTGTACATCATCATGCCCATCGGCGGGCTGCTGCTGGCCTATTTCGTGATCCTCAAGCTGATTGAAGCCGTGAAATCCCGGGGGGAAAAGCAATGATCGGCATCGCTCTGCTCGTCGGCTTTGCGCTGTTCCTGTTTCTGGGGGTGCCGGTGGGCTTTTCCCTGGGGCTGTCCTCCCTGGCGGTGATTATCGCCAAAGGGCTGCCGTGGCCACTGCTGGACCAGCGCCTGTTCACCCCGCTGAATTCCTTTCCGCTGATGGCCATCCCGCTGTTCATGCTGGCGGGGTCGCTGATGGGCCACGGCGGCATCACCAAGCGGTTGATCGATTTCACCCTGGCCTTCGTCGGCAACATGCGCGGTTCTCTCTCCCATGTTGTCGCCATCACCGGCGTGCTGATGGGCGGTATCTCCGGCTCCGGCGTGGCCGACACGGCGGCCCTCGGCACCATCATGACTCCGGAGATGACCCGGCGCAAATATGACCTCGGTTTCTCGGCGGCGCTGATTGCCGCCTCCGGCAGTCTCGGACTGATCATCCCGCCGAGTATCGCCATCATCATCTACGGCGTGGTGACGGGGTCATCCATCGGCGATTTGTTTTTGGCCGCCGTCGTTCCCGGCGTCATGATCGGCTTGGGGTTCCTGGGATACTCCTTTTATGAGGCGGCGCGCATGGGCTACCCCAAGGAAGGAACGGTCAGCGCCGCCGAAAAGTGGCGGCGGTTCCGGGATGCCCTGTGGGCCCTGGTGATGCCGGTCATCATCATTTTCGGAATTCGCCGCGGCGTGTTCACCGCCACCGAAGGCGGCGCCGTTGTCGCCGTCTATGCGCTGTTCGTCGGCATGGTGGTGTATCGGGAAATCGAGGTGAAGGACCTTCCCTACATCTGCTTTGAAGCGGCGGTGACCACCGCGGCCATCGCCGTTGTCATTGCCGCGACCTCGCTGTTCAGCTGGCTGCTGACCAGCGAACAGATCCCCCAGCGGGTGACAAAGCTGCTGCTCGGGCTCTCCGACAACAAATACGTGATTTTGTTGATCATCAACCTCATTCTGCTGGTTGTCGGCATGTTTCTCGACAGCAGCCCGGCCATCATGCTGTTTGCGCCGATCCTGTTTCCCGCCGCGTCGGCGCTGGGGGTTCATCCGGTGCAGTTCGGGCTGATCATGGTCATCAACGTCACCATCGGCCTGCTGACGCCGCCGGTGGGAACGGCGTTGTTCGTCAGCAGCAACATCTCGGGCGTCGGGTTGCTGGAACTCAGCAAGAAGATGATTCCGTTCTGGATCATCATGTTCACGGTGCTGATGCTCATCACCTATGTCCCGGGTTTGACGACAGGGGTGGTGAAAACCTGAGTGGCTGACGTAAATTGGTGGACACGGTGGACGGATCCGCCTTCTTCGCCGGTTGACGTGCCGCACCTACGGCGCCGCCGTCACCCGCGAGCGAAGCGTGGCAATCCAGTGGCGCCGCCACTCCACCGGTTGGCGTGACGCACCGCCATCGCCGCGTCACTCACGAGGAACGAAGCAATCCAGACTTTCTTCGGTGGACACTGGATTGCTTCCTCCCTCGT
>JAISTL010000273.1 GCA_031272615.1 Methylobacteriaceae bacterium
AATGTCGTTGCCATCACCGCGGCCGCCGGTGAGCACCGCAGTTTGTTCGTGTTCGGCCTGCTGCTTTCTATTCCGCTGATTGTCTGCGGGTCGACGCTGATCATGCTGCTCATTCAACGCTTTCCCATATTCATTTGGGCCGGCGGCGGGCTCCTGGGCTGGATTGCCGGCGAGATGATCGTCAATGACCAGAAGGTGTTGGCCTTCCTGGGTTCAGGCTGGTCCCATCTGGAGAAAAACGCCCGGGGGATCGATATGCTCTATCCGGAACACATGCTTCTCTACGGAGCGGCGGTATTCGGCGCGGTCATCGTGTTGCTGGCCGGGCTGGCCTATAGATATCACGGAACGACGCATTCCGCGGTGACGTCATCGGGGGGGCATCCTCCACCGGAAACGGAAGAGGTGCCGTCGAAGAGCGGCGGAAACACGGCTTGAGGTGTTTGCGCCGCTCTCGATCAAACAAGGGAAATTGCAACGATACAACAATAAAATACAATAATAACAAGTGTTCGCGGTTCGCGCGTTGAAATTCGAGGAACAATCGTCATGTGTCGAGCCGAAACTGTCGGACACCGTAAAACCTGAGCGTGTGTGAGCGTTTGTTGTTTTACGGAATTCTTGTCCGGATACTGAAGGACCCCGGCTTTTCCTTTTCTTCGGAATTGGATGGCCATTTACACATCAACCTAAGAGGGTGACATGAAAATAGTGAAGTTATTGTCCTTACTGGCTTTGGGAACGTCACTGGCAGGCTCGGCCTTTGCTCAGGACAAGCTGGAACTGAAGATCTCGGAAATCTGGGGAGACGATTATCCGACCACCATGGGCCTGAGGGTCATGGCTGACGAAATCGCCAAGAACACCAACGGCCGCATCACGGTGACCGTGTATCCCAACGGAACGCTGGGAAGCGAAAAGGAAGTCACCGAGCAGGTGCGTATGGGCGCGCTGGCCATGGCCCGCATCCCCAACAACCTCCTCAACAACGTCTGCGAAGAGACGGCCATCCCCAGCCTGCCGTTCCTGTTCAAATCCGCCGATCACCTGCACAAGGTTCTGGATTCGGACGTCGGCAAGGAACTCATGGGCTCCTGTGACGAGAAGGGTTATGTCGGTCTTGCGTATTATGACAGCGGCTCCCGCTCCATTTATTCCAAGAAACCCATCAAAACCCTTGCCGATGCCAAAGGCCTGAAGCTGCGCGTGCAGCAGTCCGACCTGATGGTCGCCATGGTGAAAGCCATGGGCGGCAACGCCACGCCGATGCCGATGGGCGAAGTCTACACCGCGTTGAAGACCGGCGTGATTGACGCCGCTGAAAACAACTGGCCCTCCTATGAGAGCGGCAAGCACTTCGAGGTTGCCCGGTACTACAACACCACCGAGCATCTGATGAACCCGGAAATCGTCATTATTTCCAAGATTATCTGGGACAAGATCTCCCCCGAGGATCAGAAGATCATCCGTGACGCCGCCTATACGTCGGCCGTCGCGCAGCGCAAATTCTGGGCCGATCGTGAGAAGGTTTCCAAGGACATCGTTCTGAAGGACGGTATCACCCTGGTCGAGGCCAACAAGGAAGAGTTCCAGAAGGCCATGGTTCCCGTCTACGAGGAATTCGTCAAATCCCCGCGGATGAAGGAAATGGTGGCCAAAATTCAGGCTATCGACTGACACGCCTGATGGTTCGGTTGCTTGAGACATTTCCCCGACGGCCGTTTTTGGCCGCCGGGGGAGTGGCGATATACTTCAGGCAGTGGAGAAGTGGTCATGGATAATACTGTATTATTGCTTCTGACCGGAGCGACGATTGCGGTCTTGGCCGCGATCGTCCTGTTCGTGCCGGCGCTGTGTCCCAAAATCTCGAAGCTCAGCCTTGTTCTCGCAACAATGGGGCTGGCCGTTGTGGTGGTCTGCGTCCTCTATCAGGTGTTCGGGCGTTATGTGCTGAACAATACGCCGACTTGGGCCGAAGCGTTCGCGATGGTCGTTATTCTGTTCGTCACCATGCTGGGAACCGCCGTCGGTGTGCGCGACGCCGGGCATATCGGTATGGAATCGCTGCTGGCGTTATGTCCGCAGCCTTATAAGAGATGGCTCGAGATATTTATTCATTGTTCGGTGGCGAGTTTCGGCGCGTTCATGGCTTATGGCGGCTCGTTCATGATCCTTCAGAATCTGGATCACAGAATTCCGACACTCCCCTTGCCCGAAGCGGCCAACTATCTGCCGATTACCATCGGCGGCATTCTGATTTGTCTGTTTTCTTTTGAGCACGTCGTCGCGCTCATCAAAGGCACTGAGGTGAAACCATCATGGCACTGACAATTCTCACCGTTGTTTTTACCGTCGGCCTTTTGATCGGTGTTCCGGTGGTCTTTGCCATCGGTATCTCCGCTGTGGCGACGACCCTTTATGAAGGCCTTCCCGTCGCGGTTGTCTTCCAGAAGATGACCAACGGCATGCAGGTTTTCACCTTCCTGGCCATTCCGTTCTTCATTTTTGCCGGTGAACTGATGCTGATCGGCGGCATTGCCGACCGTATCGTCGATTTTGCCAAGGCTTTGCTCGGGCACGTCAAAGGCGGCCTGGGAATGTCGAACGTCATCGCCTGTACGCTGTTCGGCGGCGTCTCCGGGTCCCCGGTGGCCGACGTTTCCGCCATGGGCGGAGTTCTCATCCCGGCCATGAAAAAGGAAGGCTATGACGCCGATTACGCCGTCAACGTCACGACCCACGCCGCCCTTGTCGGCGCCCTGATGCCGACATCCCACAACATCATCATTTATGTTCTGGCCTGCGGCAGTATCGTTTCGGTGACTTCCATGATTCTCGCCGGGCTCATTCCGGCGCTGATTTTGATGGTGTGCAACTTGAGCGCCGCCTATTACGTGGCGCGCAAGCGCAACTATCCTTCAGGGACTTTCCCTGGTTGGCGCGAGGTGGGAGTGACCTTTGCCGCCGCGGCCCCCGGGTTGTTTGTCGTGGTCATCATCGTCACCGGCATTCTCACCGGTGTTTGCACCGCGACGGAAGCGGCGTCCATCGCGGTGCTTTACGCGCTGCTCCTGACGACGTTGTTCTATCGCAGCCTGACCTGGCCGCAGTTTGTCAAGGCGTTGGCGCACACGGTGAAAAAGACCGGCATCGTTCTGGCGCTGATCGGCGTTTCCGCCAATTTCGGTTACTGGATTGCGCGGTACAAGATTGCCGAAATGACAGGCGCGGCGCTGGCCACCATTTCCGAGGAGCCGTGGATGATCTTCCTGATGATCAACATCATCCTGTTCCTGCTCGGCACGTTCCTCGACATGGCGCCGACGCTGCTGGTGTGCACGCCGATATTCCTGCCCATCGCCATGAATTATGGCATGCACCCCACCCAGTTCGGCATCATGATTCTGCTGAACTGCGCTTTGGGCTTGAATACTCCGCCCGTCGGCACCACCCAGTTCATCGGGTGCGCCATCGGCGAAATATCGGTGGAGGCTGTGATGAAGTCGATTCTGCCGTTCTATCTGGCTTTGACAGCCACGATGTTCGCGGTCACCTTCATTCCGGGCCTGTCCATGACGCTGCCGAACTTGTTCGGCAATTGAAGCCTTCCCCGGCACAACCTTCAAGGGAGATGAAAATGGTCGGATTTTTTGATCGGGATTTCCTACTCAACAGCAAGACGGCCCGCCGGCTCTATTATGATTTTGCCGCGGATCAGCCGATCATCGATTACCATTCCCATCTCCCCCAGGGGGATATCCTCGGGCGCAAGAAGTTCCGCAATATGGCCGCCATCTGGCTGGGAGAAGGCGGCTACGGCGACCATTACAAATGGCGGCTGATGCGCGCCGCCGGCATTGATGAAAGCCTCATCACCGGCGACGCGCCGGAACGGGAGAAATTCAATGCCTTCTGCCGCATTCTGCCGCTGGCCGCCGGCAACCCGATTTATCACTTCTCCCATCTGGAGTTGCGCCGTATCTTCGGTATCGAGGATGTTGCCATCAGCGAAAAAACCGCCGACAAAATCTGGGAGGAAGGCAATGCCAGGCTGCAGGAGCTGGATACCTGGGCGCTGCTGAAGCAGGCCAGGGTGGAAATCGCCTGCACCACCGATGACCCCGCCGATGACCTTGCCCAGCA
>JAISTL010000004.1 GCA_031272615.1 Methylobacteriaceae bacterium
GAATCATCATAGTTTGTATCTTGCGGAGAACGAGAAGAAACTATCAGACGGAATTCACCGACGCAAGCGCCGGCGCGTCGGCGCCGCGGGCGGCGAGCGCCAGGGTGGCGGCGATTTCCCCGGGGGTGCGCCCCATGGTCTCATGGTGGTCCGGGCGGGTGTTGGTGATGAGGGCGTGGGTCGGCTTGAGAAAACCCGTTGCGGCGACAACGGTTTCCGGCGACAGGGCCATGCACTCGAAGACAACGGTGTCGCACCCGGAGCGTGCGGCGCGGCGCAGGCAGGAGACATATTCCCGCACATTGGCCGGGCCGCGCCGGTTGAGCGGCATTTCCGTCCCGTCGGGGAAAATCAGCAGCGGCGTATCGCCGGAGATTTTGCCGAGAACGGTGCGGCCGTTTTGCCGGAACAGGGCGGCAAGAAGGCGGGTCGTGGTGGTTTTGCCGCGGGTGCCGAACACATGGACGCGGGTGGTGAGTACGCGCAGCAGGCGGTTCAGCTCCAACCGCTCACGGACGAGCCAGCCGAAAACGAGGGTCACGCATATCCAGAATACCATAGTGACGCCTTTTATATCCCGGCCGGGACCTCAACAACGGTCATTCGCCGGAAACTGCCGCGGTTTCCCGCGAAAACAGAAACCGGTTCCACGCGCCGACCATCAGGCCGCCGCCGACAATATTGCCGAGGGTGACGGGGAGCAGGTTCAGGGTGATGAAGTTGCCGACGGTGAGCAACGGATAGTGGTCGGCGGCGGCGCCGACGCTCTGCCAGAAATCCGGGCCGGAACCGTCACGGATGAGAATGGCCAGGGGAATCAGGAACATGTTGGCGATGCAGTGCTCGAAGCCGCCGGCGACGAACATGCTGATGGGGGCGATGACGATGAGGGATTTGTCGAGCAGCGAGTGCCCGGCATAACTCATCCACACCGCCAGACACACCATGAGATTGGCGAACACGCCGAGGCAGAACGCCTGGATGAAGGTGTGGGAAAGCTTGGCGTGGGCGGTGGCCAGGACATTGAGGCCCCAGCGGCCGCCGGCCGCCGACGCTTCACCGGAATACCAGGTGAGGGCGACGATGATGAGCGCCCCCAGAAGGTTGCCGACATACACATTGAGCCAGTTGAGGGCCATCTGCGGCGCCTTGATGCGCTTCGCCGCCAATGCGGTGGTGGAGAGAACCGTTGACGTGAAGAGATCGGCGCCGCAGACGATGATCAGGATGAGACCGAGGGAAAAGCAGATGCCGCCGATGAGTTTGACGATGCCCCAGGGCAGGGCCCCGGCGCCGGTGGTGACGGTGATGCAAAAGACAAACCCGAGGGCGATGAAGGCGCCGCCGGTGACGGAGAGACAAAAGGTCTGAACCAACGGCCGCAAGGTTTTGCGGACGGCGACGGTTTCGGCGTAACCGGTCATGTCAACGGGGGAGCGTACATCTGCAGACATTTCAAAGACTCATCAAACGGTAAAATTTATTGTGATGGAAGGTCGGCGGGAAGGGGGCTCCCCGCCGACCGGGGTTTATCCGCATCGGCGGACAGGCGCGTCTTCAGTAGACGCTCACATGTCCGTTGATGCGGGTTTCAGCGCCGCCGAACCGGGTGTTGGTTTCCGGGTCAACCCAGATCATCAGCGCATAGCCGGGCGTACCGACGCGATAGGTCTGGGAAGCGGGAACCAGGTCATAACCCATGTCCACCAGCTTCTGAGCGACATCGTTGGTATCGCGGATTTCGGGTTCCACCTGCAGTTTGGTGCCGGCGGTGTAGTGGCGCATGTCACCATAGAGGTGGCGCGGAGCGGACACCGCGTCCTGCGGGTTCATGTTCCACTGCAGGCGGTTCATGATTGCCTGGAACACGGCGGGCTGCGTCGAATCGGCGCCGGAGCCGCCGACCAGCATGAACACCTTGCCGTCCTTCAGCATCATGCCGGGGCACAGCGTCCAGCGGTTGCGGGCGCCGGGCTTCATGGCGAGGTTGCTGGGCGCTTCCGTCCAGTGGGAGATTTCGAGGTCGTCCCAGTTGGCGGCGTTGTTGGCGATGACGCCGGTATTGCCCAGAAGGTCATGGCCGCCGAAATAGGTGCCGAGGGTGTGGGTGAAGCTGACGGCGTTGCCGTCCTTGTCGATGACGTTGATGTGGGTCGTCTGTCCCGGATATTCGGGGAAGCGCTCACGCAGGGCCAGCTTGACTTCCTTGTAGGGAAGGGGCGCGGGCGGCGTGTATTCGCCGGTGGTCACGCCGTTGACCTTGTACGGGTCACCCGGCTGCACCTTGCCCGGAGCGGCCTTGCCCGGGACGATGCGTTCCAGCTGGGAGGCGATGTATTTGTCGGTGAGGGTGAGGTCGCCGGTGGATTTGGAGAACATCGGGTCGCCGCCCCAGCCGTAGGAGTCGGCATGGGCCAGACGCTCGATTTCCGTCATCATGTTCACGTATTCGGCGGAATGCAGCTGGAATTTCGACCAGTCGACCTTCTCGGCCATCTTCAGCATCTGCATCCAGGTCATGCTCGAAGCCGGCGGCGGCACGCCGTAGACGTCGAGGTCCTTGAAGGTCATCTTCAGCGGCTCTTTCCACTGCACCTTGTAGGCGGCCAGGTCGTCCATGGTCCAGTATCCGCCCTGTTCCTGCACGTAGCGCACCATTTCCTTGGCGATGCTGCCCTTGTAGAAGGCGTCGATGCCTTCCTTGGCGACGGTGCGGTAGGTCTGGGCCAGTTCCGGATTCTTGATGACGGTTCCGGCTTCCTGCCAGGTGGCATCCTTGGCGAAGACGCGGGCGAGATTCGGGAACAGCAGCGGCACATCGGGGAAGCCGTTCTTCCACGCTTCGGCGTCATGCTGGCTCATCGGGAAGCCGTTTTCGAGGTAGTAAATCGCCGGTTCGGAAACCTGGGCGAAGGTCATGGTGCCGTATTTCTCGAGCACCGCGATATAACCGGCAAGCGCGCCGCCGATGGTCCACGACAGCGGGCCCTCGAGCATCTTGCTGCGGTCTTCCTTGCCGTCGGTCTTGTAGAGGTCCGGCGTCATGCCCAGCGGCGTCATGGTTCCGGCGTCGAGGGCCACAACCTTGCCTTCCTTGGCGGGGAACAGGGTGAAGAAGGCGGCGCCCATCGGGCCGCACATCGACGGGTCGGTGGCGTTGAGCATCAGGGCGGTGGCAACGGCGGCGTCAAAGGCGTTTCCGCCCTTTTTCATGATTTCAATGCCCGCGGCGGTAGCCAGCGGCGACGTCGCGGTGACCATGCCGTTCTGGGAGACGGCGGCGTTGCGCTGCGGATACTGGTCGTATCTCTTGAACACCCACGCGTCGGCGCTTGTCACCGAACACATGAGGGCGGCGGTGACGGTGAACGCCACACTTTGCCATTTCAATTTCATAACAAACCTCCTGGTTTTGACTGGTATGATTTAAAGTATCGCGAAACCCGGAGAACCGGAGCGACGGCCTCGGCCGGCCGACGCCCCTTCACGTCCTCCGGTTCGTTTTCAATTGCCCGCGACCGCGGCGGGAGAGTTGAGAAAATGCCCGACCGGCGTATCGACCAGTTCGTCATAGGTGGGCATGTTCTCAAATTCGATGGGCTTTTCCGGGTATGTTTCGGTGTAGGTGCGCGCCAAGGCGTTGATCAGTGCGATGTGCCGGGCGACACGTTTGGAAAGCGGCCAGCCGTGTTCATCGAATTTGGCGAAGGTGCGTCCCAGTTGCGTGGCTGTGACGTAGAATTCGTCCTGACCCTTGATCACCAGCGTTTCGTCGGTGATGCCGCGGATGCGGCCCTGGGAGGCGTTGGGGGTTTCGGCCAGCAGGCCCATGGCGTTGGAGTATTCGCTGAGCTCGCGGTAGCTCAGGCCGCGGAACTTTTTGGGAACCGCCTCAACGCCGATCTCGACGCCTTCCATGCGCAAATCGAGGGCGGCGAGGGAGGCGATGTCCGAGGCGCGCTGGTCGGCGCCGACGGCATTGACGAAGGGATATTCCGGCCATGCCTCATGCAGGTCCAGGTTGATGTCGACGCCTTCGTCGATCAGCACCTTGAAAATCGCGTGGGCGACGCGCTCGGTGAACTGGCCGTCAGGGCGTCCGGGATAGTTGCGGTTGAGGTTGCGCACTTCTTCACCCGAGAGTTTCTGGCCGGTCTGATAGTGGCTGAACACTTCCGGATCGGGCCAGTAGTCCACGGGGTTGGTGCCGCGGGAGCCGCCGCGGAACACCCGCACCGCGCCGTCATCGGTTGGGATGTGGATGAACTGCGGTGTGGCTTCCTGCGGGAAGCTGTGGGTCATGGCGCTGTTGTTGGCGTGGGGGATGATGACCATCTTGCCGGATTTCAGCTGCAGTTTCTCGACGAGAATGATCGCGGCCATCCAGCCGGCCTGCTCATCGGGGTGGGTGCCGCCGAGAAGACCGAAGGTTCCGCCGGGCACACCGGAGTCGATGATGAACACGCGGGAGTCGCCGCGGGTTCCCTTGAGCCAGGGCAGATAATCACTGAGCCATTTGACGGTGGTGACGTGTTTGCTCGGAATGATGAGATCGTCTTTCCACTGTCGGGTGAAATTGTTGTAGCTCAGCACCGCCGTCAGAACCAGCAGGCCGCTGACGACACAGGCGAGGAGAGATGTGGGTTTGATCTTCATTTGAGCGCCTACTTGATCATGAGTACACGTAAAACGAAGGGAAAAATAACGAAGAAAGCAATAGACTGCTGCCAAACGGATTTTTCCTTGAATAAATTGTAGAGCAAGACAACAATAATGTATGCCGACATCAAGTTGTATGTCCACATTATCACGGCATAGAGCGGCATTTTACTGTCTCCTTATCAATACGGAACAAATATTTCCGCGAACTGCTTGGCGAAAATCATGACGACAATTGTCCATCCGATGGCGACAAGCGCGGGAACAGTGCACCGTTTCAAAATCGGCGTGTAGGACGGCAGCCCGACCACATCCTGTGAGGTGTAGCCGCCGAGGGCGGAGGGCGGGATGATCTGGCTCATCATGCAGAACATTGCCAGGCAGGAGACGATGACGATGGTGTTGCTGGTGAGCAGGGCGAAGGCGAAGGGCACCGCCAGCACGGCGGAGACGCCGAGGTGGGTGATGGTACCGCCGAGCAGCGGAATGCCGAAGCCCATCATCAGGTAGAGCAGCACCGGCGACACGGCCGCCAGGGTGAAGATGGAGATGACGAGATAGCCCTTGACGCCGGTGAGGGTCATGACCTGAACCACCGAGCCGACGACGAAGAACACCGCGACCACACCGAACAGGCGCCCGCCCATGGCCCGGGACGAGGCCATGAAGAAGTTGATGCGCCTGCCCGAGGCGAAGGCCACCAGGGCGCCGATCATGAACACCAGGGGTGAGACGAGGTCCGGCATCTGCCGCGGGAAGAAGCTGATGGCCAGGAAGATGACGAGGATGGTGAGGATGGGCAGATAGGGCTGCAGCAGGAAGGCCCGCTGGGGAACCGGCAGGATCCGGTTGATTTCCTCGGGGGTGATGACCTTGAAGTATTTGTAGCCCAGATACCAGAAGGCGAACAGCCCCGGCGGAACGGCGAGAACCAGAAGAATCTGGGTGAAGCCGTCAAACGGCATGTTCAGGCCGCCGGAGATGATGAGGGCCGGCAGATTGACCGGCGGCGCCGCGGCGCCGAAGGTGCTCCACACCGCCAGCATGGCGCCGGTTTCCAGGGGCGGCAGGCCGACGGCGCGTAAAATCACCGCGACAATCACGCCGGTGGACAGCACCGCGGCCGCGCCGACTCCCGTGACCATGCCCGGGAAATAGACCATGAGCATCAGCAGCATGAACAGGAAGAAGGGCCGTTGCCGGAAGCACACCAGGATATCCCAGGCGATGGCTTCCATCTGGCCGTTTTCCTTCATCACCTGGAGCATGATCAGGGCGGTGAAGATCACGAGGTTGATATAGATATAGTACATCGGCCCTTCAATCAGGTGCCGCCACGGAATGCCGAACCCGCCGACAACGGCGCCGACAGCCGCGGAAATAAAGAGATTCAACGCCAAGGGAATGTTGACTTTGAACAGTGCCCGGCCGACGATCCAGAGCGCAAGGCAGCAGACGGTCATTCCCGCCAATACGATTTGCGCAGTATGGTACATCTGGGCATCATGTGCGAATTCCGTCACGATGCGCGCTCCTAGTGAAAAATCAGGGAGGGGAGGGGAAGAGGCGGAGCGGGGCTCCGCCGCCAGCGGTTATTTCAGAATCTGCTTGAGAACCTCGCTCACCTGCGGAAGCTTCTCCAGCTCGATGAACGGGATGTTCTTTTCCTGGGCGATTTTCGTGAAAATGCCGTCCTGATTGCCGTCCTTGTAGACGACCAGGGTGTCGAAATCCCCGGCGTAGGTTTCGATGATCTTGTCGGACATCTGGTCACGACGGCCCTCGCCGCCGATATGGAAGCCGATAACCTTGATGTTGTCGTCTTTGGCGACTTTCAGGATGTCGGCGGCCCGGGCGATCTCGGTGTCGAGATTGACGCCGGCGGCGCCGAAGCCCTTGAGGCTGACGCCGATGCTGACGATGACGGTTTTGAATTCCTTGACTTTTTCAGGAGTCGCGAGGGTGTCATAGGTGAGCTGCGCGCCGATTCTCTTGGCGAGAACGGTGATGGTATTACCGTCGGGCGCCTGCCCGAAGGATGTCACCAACACCGGAAATTCGGCCTTGACGGGTTCGACGGCGTTGGCGGTGGTCATGGCCAGGCCGAACACGGCGACGACGACGGCACTGATCTTCGCGATCCAGGACTGTGTGCGTTTCATTGCGATCCTCTTTCAGGTTGCAGGATGTTTGGATGATGCGAGTGAAAATAAAAGCTAAGGTTCTGTGATTGTTTGTTGAGTTGTTTATTTTTTCAAATCAGTTTCGATAATGTCGAATTTAATACGTATTTTTCATTGTGTCAAGCAAATTTTAAAATATCGCCAAAAATTGTGCACCGACGCCGGAGTTTGGACAATTTTCTGCAAAACCATGGGAAAAATCGGCAAAAATCGGGCAAATTTTGCAAACCTGCGCATAGAATACGAGAATTTCCGGAATTTGTGTTTTCGGACATGTCGGATGAATTTCGAGAATATCAGGTGGACTTGGTGGACTTGGTGGACTTGGTGGACCTGGTGGGCGTGGTGGACTGGAGTGCTTCGTTCCTCGTGGGTGGCGCGGCGCCGGTGGTGCGACATATCGACCGGTAGAATGGCGGATTCATCATGTCCTCGTCCACCGCGTCCACCAAGTCCACCGTGTCCACCAGGTCCACCGGAGCATTTCATCACGGTTGCGTCGCTGTTCAGGCAATCACATGGCGGCGGCTGCCCATCATTGCCGGTATTTCACGGAAAAATAGAAGAATTTCTCTTGCTTATGGATGATTTAAACGATAATCTGACTTGGGAATAAAGTGAAAAATGTTATTCTTTCAACGCTTTACGTGTTACAGCAACAACGCAACAAGGGGGACTTATGAGCAAAAAACTGATTTATACGACTGCGCTTGTCGGTTTGGGAATGGTCACGGCGGCCGGAACCGCTTCGGCGGCCGGGCGGCTGGTGATTTACTGCTCCAACACCAACGCCATGTGTGAGGCGGCGGCCAATGAATTCGGCAAGAAATACGATGTCCGGGTGTCGTTCTCCCGTGACGGTACCGGCAGCACGCTGGCCAAGATCAGCGCCGAGAAAGACAACCCCAAGGGCGACGTCTGGTACGGCGGCACCATGGACCCGCACTCCCAAGCCGGTGAGATGGGCCTGCTGGAAGCCTACAAATCTCCGGTTTTGCCGGAAATCACCGAGAAATTCCGTGATCCGGCCAAGGTGAAGGGCAACTTCTCCGACGCCATTTACATCGGCGTTCTCGGCTTCGGCATCAACGAGAACCGGCTGAAGGAAAAGGGCATCGCCGAGCCGAAGTGCTGGAAGGACTTGACGGACCCGGCCTTCAAGGACGAGATTCAAATCGCCGACCCGCAGAGTTCCGGCACCGCCTATACGGCGCTCGCCACCTTCATCCAGATCTGGAACGAGGATGAGGCGTTCGAGTATCTGCGCGGCCTGAACCAGAACATTTCCCAGTACACCAAATCCGGCATCACGCCGTCGCGCAACGCCGCCCGCGGTGAAACCACCATCGGCATCGGCTTCCTGCATGATTACGTGGCGGAAAAGGAAAAGGGCGCGCCGTTGAAGCTGGTGGTGCCCTGCGAGGGAACCGGTTATGAAATCGGCGGTCTCTCCATCATCAAGGGCGCGCGCAATCTCGAGAACGCCAAGCTGTTCGTCGACTACGCCCTGTCGGTGGAAGGACAGGAGAACGCCTGGAAGAAGGGTGAATCCTTCCAGACCCTGACCAACACCAAAGCGGCGAACTCGCCCTTCGCCCTGAAGCTCGAAGAACTGAAGCTCATCAATTATGACATGGAGACCTACGGGTCGTCGGATCTGCGCAAGCGCCTGATTACCAAGTGGCTCGAAACCGTCAAGATGGATCCGGCCAAGTTCGAGAAATAAGTCGTTTTAAAACTCCGCCGGCGGTCCGGACAATCGGCCGCCGGTGAACCTGTTTGCCGCCGTCCTGAATCAGGACGGCGGCAAACAGGGTGTACGTTTTGTACCCGCGGTGGGTTGCCGCCCGTGGTATGTATCGACTCCCCGCTGTTCATCCGGAGTGCTTGTCATGGCCTCTCTCACCATCGTCCAACCGAAGCGGGACCCGGTGTTCTACTGGGTTGCCCTCGCTCTCGCCGCCTTTGTCCTGCTGCCGTCCTACGGGTTGGAATACGGGCTGCTCGATTCCATGCCCGAGGAAATTCTGGATGCCTACGGGTGGTCGGGTTTCGGCCAGGCCTGGGTATGGTTCCTGCTGCCGCTTGTGCTGCTGATACGGCCGCGGCAGGCGCCGGAACGCGCCGACCGTCAACGCTCGGTGCGGGATGTGTATCTGGTGTGCGCCGTCGCCGCCGTGGTTTTTTTGTTGGCCTGGTATTTCAAGCAGCCCTTCGGCTACTCCGTCATTGTGCTTTATGTGGCGCTGGGGGCGATTCTGGCGCTGGCGCTGGCGCGTCTCGAATGGATGGGCGGCGACCGGTTTTTGATCGGTTCGATGATCCTGGTGATCATCGGCGTTGTCGCCATGTTCATCATTGTGCCGACGCTGTTCATTTTCAAGCCGATGCTGTTTGATGAAAACACCGGAGCGTTCGCGCCGCTTCAGTTCATCAATACGCTCACCCAGCCTTATATCATCCGGGTCATCACCAATTCGCTGTTCGTCAGCACCTGCGTCGGCCTCACCGCCACGTTTTTCGGCCTGGTGTGTGCCATCTACACGACGCGCATCGCCGTCAGAACCGTTTTTCTCGGCCGGTTCTTCTCGATTCTGCCCACCGTCACCCCGCCGTTTGTCGTCGGCATGGGCGCCACGTTCATGCTCGGCCGCTCCGGCTATGTGACGCAGATTCTGGTGGAATGGTTCGGCTTTGAACAGAACTGGCTCTACGGCGCCACCGGCATCTGGATTGCCCAGGTGCTGGCCTTCGCGCCCATGTCGTTCATGTTGCTGGACGGCGCCATCAAATCCATCTCTCCGTCGGTGGAGGAGGCGTCCTACACCCTGCGCGCCGGGCGCTGGCAGACCTTCCTCTATGTGTTTCTGCCGCTGCTCAGGCCGGCGCTCGCCAATTCGTTCCTGATTGTCTTCGTGCAGTCCATGGCCGATTTCTCCAATCCCATCGTCGTCGGCGGGTCCTATGACGTGCTGGCGACCCAGATCTATTTCTTCATCGTCGGTTCGCAGCTGAACTGGGTCGGCGCCAGTGTGCTGGGCACGGTTCTGCTCGGCTTTTCGCTGGCGGTGTTCGTCATCCAGTATGTCTGGATCGGCCAGCGCTCCTATGTGACGGTGTCCGGCAAGGCCTATCGCGGCGAAGTCCAGGGTTTGCCCAAGTCCCTGGAATGGATTGTGATGGGGTTGCTGGCGTTCTGGATTGTCCTGACTCTGGCGATGTACGGCAATATCGTGTACGGCGGTCTGGTGCGCAACTGGGGCGTCGACCACACGTTCACTCTGAACAATTACGCCTATCTGTTCGGCAGCGGTTTCGAGAGCGGCGCCTGGCCCACTCTGCTCAGCACCATGACCTATGCCGGAATCGCGGCGCCGCTTACCGCGTTCGTCGGCCTGCTCATCGCCTACATCGTGGTGCGGCAGAACTTCCACGGCAAACGGGCGCTGGAATTCGCCACCATGATCAGCTTCGCGGTGCCCGGTACCGTCGCCGGCGTCTCGTATATTCTGGCGTTCAACCACGCGCCGATTCTGATCACCGGCACGGCGGCCATTGTGGTGTTGTCGATGATGACCCGCAACATTCCCGTCGGTATCCGCTCCGGCGTCACCGGCCTCGGCCAGCTGGACAAATCCCTGGACGAAGCATCCCTGAGCCTCAGGGCCGGGACATTCCGGACCATGATCTTCGTGCTGCTGCCGCTGCTGCGCCCGGCGCTGCTGTCGGCGCTGGTGTACAGTTTCGTGCGGGCGATGACCACGGTGAGCGCCATCATCTTCCTTGTCACTCCCGATACGCGCACCGCCACCGCCTTCATCCTCAACCGGGTCGAAGACGGGGAATACGGCGTCGCCACTGCCTACGGCACCATGCTGATTGTGGTCATGATGCTCGTCATCATTCTATTTGACTGGCTGGTGGGAGAATCGAGGACTTCCCGCTCCAAGGCCAAGAAAACGGTTTAATTTCAGGAGAACGTCATGTCTGAAAAAGGTTTCGTCAGCCTGCGCAATATTGTGAAACGGTTCGGCTCCAACACCGTGATCGACAACTTCAGCTTGGAAATCCCCAAGGGGCAGATGTTGACTCTCCTCGGCCCCTCCGGCTGCGGCAAGACCACCATTCTCCGGCTGGTGGCCGGGCTGGAGAAGCCGACCAGCGGGCAGATTTTCATTGACGATGTGGATGTCACCGATCTCTCGGTGCAGCAGCGGGATATCTGCATGGTGTTCCAGTCCTACGCCCTGTTTCCGCACATGTCGCTGGGCAAAAACGTCGGCTACGGCCTGAGGATGATGGGCCTGCCGCGGGACGAAATCCGCAAGAAGGTGGACGAGGCGCTGAAACTGGTGGATTTGGAAGGCTTTGCCGACCGGTATGTCGACCAGATTTCCGGCGGCCAGCAGCAGCGTGTGGCGCTGGCCCGGGCGCTGGTGCTGCAACCCAAGGTGCTGCTGTTCGATGAACCGCTCTCGAACCTCGACGCCAATCTGCGGCGCAATATGCGCGAGAAAATCCGCGACCTGCAGAAAACCTTCAACATCACGTCGCTCTATGTCACCCATGACCAATCCGAGGCTTTTGCCGTCAGCGACATGGTGCTGGTGATGAACAAGGGCAAAATCATGCAGGCCGACGAGCCGCATGTACTCTACCGGCGGCCCGCCTCACGCTTCATGGCGACCTTCATGGGCGAGGCCAACCTGTTCCCGGCGACGAAATCCGGCGATTCGGTGGACTGCTACGGGTATAAGGTGTCGCTGGGCGGCGGCTCGCAGGATATGCCCGACGGAAAATGCACCCTGGGCGTGCGTCCCGAGGCCATCGAGCTCACCGGCGAAGGCACTCCGGCGCAGAAATGCCGGGTGGAGAAGGTGAGCTATATGGGGTCGGCCTTCGAGGTCGTCGCCGGCTGGAACGACGAGACGCTGCTGCTGGAACTGGATTCCACGGGCAATGAGCCCAAGGTGGGCGACGAACCCTACCTGAACTTCCAGCCGCGCGGCGTGTTCGTGCTGCCGGAGGCGTGAGGGAGGTTCTGGTGGACACGGTGTCCACCGGATTGCCGCGCTCGTAATGACAAAAAAACACCGGCCGGGGTTTATTCCGGCCGGTGTTTTGTTATGGTTTTCAGAACTTGAACTTGGCGGTGAGCATGCCGCCGACGCCGTGGCGGCGGCCGAAGCTGCCCTGGATTTCAGCGCCGAGGGTGAAGCGGTCGGTCACCGCCCATTCGACGCCCGCCGAGACGATGCCGCTGTCGCCCTTGAGGCGGTTGGTGTGTTTCACCCGGGTGCCGTCAATCACCGTGGCGGCGGCGCCGTCAAACTCGTGTTCCCACGCCAGGCCGCCGTAAAGCCGCACGTTTTCCTGCGGGGTGTAGACCAGCCGCGCGCCGACCCGGCTTCTCACCGAGTTGGTGGCGCCGAACCTCACGTGTTCGCCGCCGTCGGTGACGCCGGAATCTCCGCCCTGCCGCGTCCAGATGCCCTTGGCGTAGACATCGAGACTGGTGGTCCCGGTGAACTTGTGTTCATAGCCGATGCCGACATGTCCGCCGAAATAGCTGTTCTCACCTTTGATGCCGATGCCCGGGCCGCCGTAGAGATCGGCCTCCACCCGCCCGCCGCGGATTGACCCGTCGACATAGAGCCCGCTGTCAGCGGTGTATTTGGCAAACAGCCCCGCGCCGTAGTGCCGGGTGTCGCCCGAGGCGGAGCCGAAGGCGTGATAGGCGTCATAGGAGCCGGAGCCGCCCTCGATGAAGGCGCCGACCAGCAGGTCGCCGCCGGAGGTGGTCCAGTTGTGGGCAACCCCCGCCATGTATGACAGGCCGTTGCTGTCGACGTGCGAACCGGTGCGGGTGCGGTAGGCGCCGCCCTTCACCGAGGCCACGGTGGACCAGCCTTCGGCGGAAACGCCGGAGTTGGGGGCGAAATGCCCCTTGGAGGCGTATTTCCAGTCATCCACCACGTCGAGCACATGGTCAAACCCGGTGTTCACGGCGATGGTGCGGGCCGACGGCTGGTAGGTGTAGGTACCGGCCAGGTTCTGGTTGAGGTGGGAGGCGCCGGTATAGGTCAGCACAACGGAGTTGGTCTCCTGCTGCAGGCGGAAGTCGTAATCGCTGACGCCGTAGGTGGCCTGATAGATGCCGCCCGGATTGGCGATGGCGCCGTTGAGGCTGCCGGCGGTCATCAAGGCGTTCTTCTGCCCGGCCATGGGCCTGGCCGTCAAAGCGCCGATGGCGGCCCCTTCGGCATAGGCCGTTCCCGCCTCGTCGGTGAGGCCGATGACCACATTGTCGACATCCGCCTCGCCGGCCACGCTCAACAGCGGCGCGTCGGCGCTGAAGAAGCCCGCCGGAACCGAGAAGTTCATGGCCGAGAAGTTGGTGACGTTACCCGCCACCGACACGGTGGAGGCGGTGCGCACATTCAGCGTGTTGCCGGAAAGGGCGTCGCCGCCGCTGCCGGAATAACCGCCGAACACCGAGGCGGAGGCCGCCGTGGCCCCGAACAGGGTCACGGTGTTGCCCGCGGCGTCGCCGTCTTCGGCATAACCGCCGTAGATATCCCCGGCGACGTCGGTTCCGTCAATGGCGACGCTGTTGCCCGAGGCCGCCCCGGCTACCGCATACCCGCCATAAACCGTGTGGCTGCCCACCGAACCGCCGGTCAGCGATACGGTGTTGCCCGAGGCGTCGCCGGTGCCGGCATACCCGCCGTAAACCGTCTCGGCCACGGCCACATCAGCCAACGTGACACTGTTGCCCGAGGCCGAACCGCCCCCGGCATAACCGCCGTACACGCTGTTCCCCACCGAGCCGCCGCTCATCACGACGCTGTTGTTCAAGGCGTTTTCTCTTCCGGAGTAGCCGCCGAACACATTGTTGTCCACCGTCGAGTCAACGACGACCACAGAGTTGGTGTCGGCGGTAAACCGCGCTTGACCGCCGTAAACGTCCCGGTGGACGGTGGCTTGGCTCAGCACGGCGCTGTTGTTTGACGCATACCCCCCCGACGCATAACCGCCGAAAACACAGTACTCGACATATCCGCCGGAAACAAAGGCGCTGTTTCCCGACACATGCGATCCGAGTTCGTAGGCATAGCCGCCTATCACTTCGTATGCGAAGCTGTCGGTGAGGAACACGCGGTTACCGGTGGCGACGCCCCGGTCACCGGCTTCACCGCCGTAGTATCTCCCCAAGTCATCGGTTTTCGGCGCGTTGATGACGGTGAGCGTGTTGTCGGTGGCATCCCCGTGAGATGACCAACCGCCCCACGCCTGTGATGTCACTCCGGTATCGATGAGCAACACGCTGTTGTTGGTGGAAGCCCCTTCCGATGACCAGCCGCCACGCACGCTCCCGACCGTGGAATTGGTGACGACAACCGTATTGTACCCGGCGTCCTCACCGTCGCCGCCGGCGATTGAAGACGCTTGACCCACATTGTCGACACGAACGGTGTTGTACCACGCGCCGCCGCCCGTACCGTTTCTGTTCACTCCGCCGGCAATAGAGCTTATCGCATCGGAGTCAAAAACCGTCACGGTGTTGCCGTAGGCATTGCCGCTTTCTGTCAACCCGCCGACGTATTCCACCGCCATAGCGGTGTTGTCGGTCACGCCGGAGACAATCAGGGTGTTGTTGTTGGTATTGCCCTCGCGTTGCGTGTATCCGCCGACGACCCAGCCGAAATCCCCTTCGATGGAACCACCGGTCATCACGACAACGTTGTCGGACGCGTCACCGGAGTCGCGGGTGAACCCGCCCGACACCGTCGCCCCCCAATCACTGTAACTGTATGTTCCGACAACCGTCACATCCCTCAGAATCACGGTGTTGCCCGAGGCGTTGCCCTCCCTCGTGATGCCGCCGGTAATGACGTACACTTGCTCCGTACCCGGCTCGTTGACCGTCGTATTGCTGAGTTCCACCCTGTTGCCCGAGGCGTCGCCCGTATCCGCCCACCCGCCGGCGACCCAGCGCATCACCACCGCGCCATCGATGGTCACACTGTTGCCGGAGACGGACCCCATCCAGCCCGATCCGCCCATGACGGCGGCTTCGACAACGATCGGGCCGCTGAGGTTCACCGTGTTGTTGCCGGCGGTGCTGCCCTCGCCGCCGATGATTTGGCGGACACTCCCGATTCCGCCGCCGCTGACGGTGACGCGGTTGCCGAAAGCGCCGGTCTCTTCGTTCCAGGCGCCGCCGCCCAGGATCTCATCCAGAGAATCCGTCTGCAGGCCGGTGATGGTGACCGTGTTGTTGTCGGCGTTTCCGCCCCACGCTAATGATATCCCGCCAAACACGGATACAGGGTTCCCATCGCCGCCGGTGATGGACACGCTGTTTCCGGAGGCGGAACCGTTGCCGGCATAACCACCGTACACAAAGCCGTTGACCGAAGCATCGGTGAGCGTGACGGTGTTGTTGTTGCTCTCCGCCATTTCGGAATAACCGCCGGCGACGCCCGGCCAACCCAAAAAGTCCATGTTGACCGAACTGTCACTGATGGTGACGGTGTTGCCCGACGCGCCGCCGCCGCCGGTATCGTGCCCACCGAAGACGGTGACAGCGACGGCGGAGTTTCCGGAAATCGTCACCGTATTGCCTGAGGCTCCGTTGCCTTGGCCGCCGTAAACATAACCGGAATAAGAACTGGAAATCACGCTGTTGTTGCGGATCACCACCTCGTTGCCGTCGGCGCGGCCCGCACCTCCGCTGTACCCGCCGTGAATCGCGCCTTCCGCCGCAACGCTGTCAAGAACAATGATATTGCCGTTCGCGTCGCCATCGGGTCCGGACCAGCCGCCCTTGGCGGTAGACCACAGCTGGGCGGCGGTGATGCTCACGCGGTTGCCCGACGCCGAGCCCGACCATGCCCCCCCGCCCACGACATACTCAACGATTGTTCCGTCCGTGACGGCCGAGCCGTCAATGATGACGGTGTTGTTGTCCGCCACGGCGCCGTACCCGCCGCTGATTTCGCCCGCATGCTGCAGGCCGCTCACCGTCACGCGGTTGCCGGAGGTCTCACCGCCGCCGGTTCCGCCGACGATCCGGAAGATATAGTCTGTCTGAACGTCGGTGACGGTCACGGTATTGTTGTTGGCGTCGCCTTCCAATCCGGACCCCCCGCCTATGATATCCCCACCCGCCACATCGCCGCCGGTGATGGACAGGCTGTTTCCGGAGGCAGAACCGGCGGCGGAGTAGACGGAATAACCGCCGTACACGGCTCCCATGACTATCGCGTTGGTGAGAACAACGGTGTTGTTGTCGGCGGACCCCTGGTCGGAATAACCGCCGGCAATACCGGGGGACGAATTCCAGGAGGTATTCACCGAGCTGTCGCTGACGGTCACGCGGTTGCCGGACGCGCCGCCGCCGCTGCCCATATCCCAGCCGCCGAACGCACCCGAAGTCGTCAACGAGTTTCCGGAAATCGAAACAGTGTTGCCGGACGCGCCGCCGTCGCCGGTGCCCACGCCGCCGTAAACGTCGCCATAGACGGAAGAGCCTCCCGAAACCGAAACGCTGTTCCCCGAGACGCTGCTTCCCTCACCGCCGTATACGCCAGCTCCTATCACGCTTTCGTTGCGGATCACCACCTCGTTGTCGTCGACCCGGCCGGAACCGAAGTTCTGGCCGCCATAAACGACGCCGTTGATGGTGGAGTTGTCGAGAACAACGGTGTTGCTGTTGACGTTGCCCGCGCCGCTTGCGTAACCGCCCCAAACCCAATCCGTCACCGTGCTGTCAGTGATGGAAACGCGGTTGCCGGTGACGTCGCCGTCAGAACCGTAGTTGACCACTCCGCCGAACACACCGAATTGCATGCTGCCGGAAATGGTCACTTCGTTGTTGACGGCGTTGCCGGACGTCGCGAAACCGCCGACAGTGTCACCGGTCACCGTGCTGTCGCTGATGGTGACGGAGTTGCCGTCCGCGTCGCCGTTTCCTGATATGGCGCCGAAAATCGATTCATATACCTCGGCTCCGCCGGAAACTGCGACCGAGTTGTTTTTTTGCCGAGCCGCCCGCCATGCCGCCATGGACGGTGCCGCTGGAGTTGCCGAGGATGGAACCGCCGGAAATCACAACACCGTTGTTGTCAGCGTCCGACTCAACCGAATAACCGCCGAAAATATCCACACCGACCTCGGTATCGATGAGCAGAACCTTGTTGCCGTCAGCGTTCCCGGCGCCGGCGTTGGCGTAACCCCCGAAAACGCTCCCGTCCAACTGATGGCCGCCGCTGTACACGGTGTTCGCGTTCGGGTCATTGACCAGATTGTGGGGGTCGTTTCCCGGAGCGGCGCCGTTGTCGGCGGCGTCACCGTTGCCGTACACGGAGTCGGCGACATCGTCGTCAATCGTCACCGTTTGCCCGGCCTCGGCAGTCAGCGGCAGAGTCGTCAGTCCGGCGGCCAGAATCAGAGCCAGCACCGTGCGCGAAACCGGATGGAAATGAGAAAAACACCCGGAGCGCCGGGGGAAAGATGGCGAGATGGGAGTCGTCATGGGAAATCCCTTTATTGTTGGTGCATTTGCTTATATTAAAGCACGAACACATTAATTACGGATTGAAAACACAGGAACTTTTCACTATGATTACTAATTAGTAACTTTGCTGTCAATCAAAATTGACGTTACGTCACCTGATAGTTAATTGACACACCGGCGTAATTTTTCACATGTGATGAGAATGCAACGATTTTAGGGGCATACTATCATTACGTTTTTGAAAGTTTTATGTGGATTTTGACGCGGCATCGTCTTTCGGGCAGGAGAGCCCCGTCTCACAAGTATCACCCGGTTCCCGGCGGCAACGGTGACGGCGCTTGCCGGCCGGCCGCGAATAGCACGCTGATGTTCTTGACGAATCGCGCGTGTTTGGCTAATTCAACATCAGATATTAAATCAGCCGAAAGGAGCGGGAAAGCCTTGCTGTTCCATCGTCACGCGGCGGCGCTCCATCCCGGCGGCATCATTTGTTTATCCACTTCA
>JAISTL010000041.1 GCA_031272615.1 Methylobacteriaceae bacterium
ACTCATCATGGCCCGCACACTCTTAAAAAGTGCATCTTACAGGCCGGACACAAGACTACACTCGACCAACTGTGGATCACGTCATTTTTAACTTGCCATACCGGGGCTGTCCACACAAGGCTTTCCACCCTTGACGCCTTCACCGCCGGTTGAAACGTCGCCCCGCCGGTGCCGTCACCCACGAGGAACGAAGCAATCCGGTGTTGGCAACAGGGGAAAAAGCCTGGATTGCTTCGTTCCTCGCAATGACGCGGCGCCGGCGGTACGACATGTCAACCGGCGGGGTACAGTTCAGTCCATTCCATCCACCAACCCGTGACTTTCAGAAACCGGTTGATTCGGCCGTGATTAGCGGATATTCCTGATTCCGGAAAACCCGATGCGACCGTATCCGGCGCCTTTTATCGGGCTCAGAGGCAAACGGTGCGCCCGCGCCGGGGACCGTCACCCGCCGGGGTTTGTCCTGGATACACGGAGCCAATTGCAATGAAAACACCGCAGCCGCCTTCAGAAACCGATGAGGTGAAATGGTGCCGGATGGCGGCGGAACGGGGCGACGCGCTGTCGCAGTTCAAACTGGGCGAATTCTATGAAACGGGCCGGGGAGTCGCCGTGGACAGGGAAGCGGCCGGGAACTGGTATCGCAAAGCGGCGGCACAGGGTGTTCCCGGGGCCGAAGCCGCAGTAAAGCGGATGAAAAAGAGCGGCGGCTCATTCTCGGTCGCGAGGGTGGTCATTCTGGTGTTGGCCTTTCTCATCATCAGGTTCTTGATAACCGGCGTCAACTCGGAATTGGACCGGCTGGACGATGCAAAGGTGGCGCAGGCCCTCGAAGAAAGCATCAAGGCGGCCAAAACGGGGGATGCGAAGGCGCAGCACGAACTGGGCCAGATCTATTACGACGGCCGCGACGCCCGGCGGAAATACTACCAGCTGCCCAATTACGTCGAAGCGGCCAACTGGTTCCGCAAGTCAGCGGAGCAGGGTTATGCTCCTGCGCAGGTCAGTTTGGGGTACGTTTTCCTCAACGGCGAGGGGGTGAAAAAGGATGCAACCGAAGCGGTGAAATGGTTCCGCAGGGCGGCTGAGCAGGGGTCCGCCGACGCCGAGATGTGGATGGGGTCCGCGTACCACCATGGCGAAGGCGTACCGCAGGACGATGTTGAAGCGGTGAAATGGTATCACCGGGCGGCGGCGCACGGGTCCCGCAACGGTGAATACATGCTGGGTTATATGTACGGCACGGGCGCCGGCGTTCCCAAGGACGAGGCCGAGGCGTTGAAATGGTACCACCTGTCCGCCGAACACGGACACTACGATGCCCAAAGAGCCCTGGAAAGACTGTATCCGGAGAAGAAGTGACACACCATGAAACAGAGCATTCTCTTTATCATCCCGCTGTTGTTGGCCCTTGCGCCGGGGCTTCGCGCCGAAGACGCGTCTCCCGCCGCCGCCCCCATATCCGTCGAGGAAACGCAAAAGGTGGCGGAGGCAGGGGATTCGGCGGCGCAGTACCTGCTGGGCGAGCTGCACAATCTGGGCGCCGGTGTGCGGCAGAGTTACGCCGAAGCGTTGCTGTGGTACCGCAAGGCGGCGGAGCAGGGGCACAGGGAAAGCCAACATATGGTGGGTCTGCTGCACTACCGCGGCCGCGGGGTTCAGCAGAACGGCGCCGAGGCGATGAAGTGGTTCCGCCGGGCGGCGGAGCAGGGGTTCGCCGAGAGCGAACACATGTTGGGCATCATCTACTACCGGGGCCTCGGCGTGAAACAGGATTTGCCTGAAGCCGTGAACTGGTTCGAAAAAGCGGCGGAGCGGGGATACGCCGGGAGCGAATACATGCTGGGCTTCCTTCACCAAAGGGGCCAGGGCGTCACGCAGAGCTACGCTGACGCGCTGGCCTGGTACCGCAAGGCGGCGGCACAGGGGTTCGCCGGAGCCGAAAGCGCACTCGGCGACATGTACCGCGGCGGCCTCGGCGTGACGCAGGATGCGGCGGAAGCGCTCAAATGGTACCGCAAGGCGGCGGAGCAGGACTACGCCCAGGCGGAATACATGCTGGGTGAAATGTATCGCGAAGGCAGCGGCGTCACGCCCGATGCCGCCGCAGCCGAAAAATGGTATCGCCGGGCTTTGGCCCACGGCGCCGATTATGCCCGCGACGCGCTGGCGAAATTGGGGATGGGGCGGAAATGAAAGCCGTGAAACGCGTTGTTTCGCCTGCCGTTCGCCGCTGATTTCGGCAGAGGGACCAACGCCTCGGGGAGGACGGTTGAGAGCCGCCGTCGCCCTGGCGGGCGTGCTGTTCTACGAGATGATGAGGAATTGAAGCCCGATAACCTCCCAAGACGCGCCGCCCGCGTCGGGAGGGACAGGCGTGCGGCGCACGTCCATCGAAAACGCCGCAGAAACCGGAAAATCCCATCCGGCGCAATCCGCGCTTGACATCGCACAGGATTATCCGGAAAATCAGACGAGTGGACCCCAAAGCGCCCCGGCGGCAGTTGGAGCGCTTTCCGTAAAATGGGGAGACCGGGTTCGCGACAGGAAAATGCAACGAATCAGAGAATCTGGAACGAATTTCGCTCCAGTCGTGCCGCGGATGCGCGGCAGTTTCCCAAGGAGAGCGAACATGCCTTTCATTTCAGTGACAACATCCCGGAACATCTCATCGGAACAGGCGGAGCGGATCAAGACGGGGCTCGGCAAACGCATTTCCATCATTCCCGGAAAAAGCGAGACGTCGTTGATGATTCATTTGTGCGGCGCCGGCACGATGTATTTCGGGGGAGAAGAAAAACCCTGTGTTCATATGAATGTACTCTTGTTCAGGAAAGCCGACAAAGAAGCCAAGGGCAAATTTTGCGAAGAGTCCATCGCCTTCGTTGCCGAAATTCTTGACGTCCCCGTAGAGGATGTTTTCCTCACATTGAGTGAGTATGACAGCTGGGGCTCCCGCGGAACGCTCAATCATGCCTCGTGACGTGTAAGCTTTGTGAAAAATACCGGGACGGCGGAACCGGGCTATGTGGACGGCCCGGACCGTGCCGGAAAAACCGGCGATGGAGATGGGGGAAAAAACGCGCCATGAAACGAGCTGTCCTGCTTGTCGTTGCTCTGCTGCTCGCTTTCGCTCCGGGTTCCCGGGCCGGGGACCCGTCTCCCGCGGTGACTCCGTTGCCGTCCTCCGCCCCGCTGCCCGCCTTCAAGGAAACCCTGAAAGCGGCGGAAGCCGGAGACGCCGAGGCACAGTTCAAGCTGGGCGAGTTGTACAACAAAGACCGGGATATCGCCGCAGCGCTGAAATGGTTCCTGGCAGCGGCGGAGCAGGGGTACGGGAACGCGCAGTACAATCTGGCGGTGAAGTACAGGAGCGGCTTGGGTGTTGCGCAGGATGACGTCGACGCGGTGATGTGGTTCGGCATGGCGGCGGAGCTCGGAGATGCCGAGAGTGCGCTCGAGCTGAGCGGGAAATATGATCGGGGCGAGGGTGTTGAAAGGGATTATACCGAAGCCGCAA
>JAISTL010000080.1 GCA_031272615.1 Methylobacteriaceae bacterium
GGGGACGGCGAAATCCAGCGACGCCCATGCGGTCGGAAACGCATACAGCATCAGATACGTCAGCAGAATGCCGAGGGGAGCCCCGACGACGGATCGGATAAGGATGGGCCGCCAATTGGATGGGCAGGAATGGGCTTGGTGAGCCATAATCCCCACAACGCGGCAATCAGCGCGAAGATTGCGCCATGCACACCAAACCATATCGCATGAGGGACGAGAATTAACAATACAACCCAAGCTCGTCCGAAACTTAACGGAGCGATCAATGAGACGCTCAAGACGAAACACCATCTCTTCCATTCGCGCAGCAGCGGTTGCGTCAACGCCAGCACTCCGGCCATTGCCGCAGCGCAGGCGCAATCAAATAAAAACCAATAGAACATTGGCCTTCGATATAGTTCATCTATTGAATAATGATTTAAACTAAATTTCATCACTGGACTGCCGTCTATCAGTCCACTTCCCGAATGGCTCAACTCACTCGACGTTAATAATTGCTGCAACAACTGGATGATCAGGACACTGCAGAACAGAAACACCGGAAGATAAATCAGCAGCCGCAGCACGGTTCGCGCGCCGCCGTCGCCTTCAGGGGCGCTCAAGCCGGTGACTGCTTTGAACGCCGCGCCGATCAGCAGCACGGCCGACAGCATGGCGAGAAGCCTGAGAATTATGTCGACGGCGGGCAACATGTCCGGAGAACCCGCCAAGGCGTCCAGCCTATGGACAAGACGGCCTCATGTGACAGTCTGAACCATCTGGCGGCTTCGGTTCTGTTTTGAAGGCCGCCCTGTTCGTAAAAGACGTATCCCAAATCACGGAACACGTATGAGTTATTCCCCAGTTTTCTGAACCACCTGGCCGCCTCGGTGGTGTCCCGGGGGACGCCCCATCCGAAGTAATACAGCTTTCCCAAAGAAAAGAACGCATCACTGTTGTCTTGTTCCGCGGCTTTCCGGATCCATTTGGCCGCTTCGGTCAAATCCCGGGGAATGCCGCGCCCGAATTCAAGGGCTTTGCCGAACTCGAGCTGCGCGCGGGCATGGCCCTGCTCGGCGGCTTTTCTGTACCACTCCGTCGCCGCTACTTGATCCTCGGTAATGCCTTTTCCGGTGCGGAACATTCCGCCCAATTCGAACTGCGCCTCGGCGTCCCCGGCTTCGGCCGATTTCAGGGTTTTCTCCAAAGCGAGTGCTTCCGAGGCTTTAGCGAGTGCTTCCGAGGCTTTCCGGATCCATTTGGCCGCTTCGGTCAAATCCCGGGGAATACCGCGCCCGAGTTCAAGGGCTTTGCCGAACTCGAGCTGCGCGCGGGCATGGCCCTGCTCGGCGGCTTTTCTGTACCACTCCGTCGCCGCGGCTTGATTCTTGGGAATGCCTTTTCCGGTGCGGTACATCCCGCCCAACGCGAACTGCGCCTCGGCGTCCCCGGCTTTGGCCGATTTCAGGGTTTTCTCAAAAGCGAGTGCTTCCGATGACGACGAGGCCTGCTGCGCCTGGAGGGGTGGCGCGAACACGCAGATCAGCAGCACGATGGTCAGAATAAACCGTTTCACCGATTGAGACCCTTTTTTGTTTGCGGCCGACAGCCCCCGGGCATGTGCTTCGAGGGCAGGTTGAGCGGACAATGATGAATTTCAATACTGCCGGCAGTCCGAATTGTGAAGCTGTTCTTTGTTTTCCGGGGCATCCGGAGTGCTTCGCTCACGCCCGCGGATGACGCGGCGCCGGTTATACGCATCCCCGATCGAGGGGGCAGGCGGCGTGAACCCCCCGGAAATCAACACTTCACCATCCGGAATTCTTCTTCCCCGTTCGCGGCTCGTGAATACTCCGGGGAGAAAGTATAATATAGTATTATAATGTGTCAGGCGGTGATTCGCGCCGTCCCGGCCGGTTCACCCGTCGTTTTTTTGCTCGCGAGGTTTTTATGACGTCACACGCCGCGGCGGCGCCCGCCGCTGTTCTTCCCGGCGCCGCCGATATCCAGGATGCCGTCGGCCGCTGGTTGGTGTTTCTCGGGGCCGAACGGCGGCTTTCCGGCAAAACGGTGGAGGCCTACGGGCGGGATTTGCGGCAGTTCCTCGCCTTTCTCACCGGGCATCTGGGCGGCGCGCCGGATGTGGCGGCCGTTCTCGCCCTCAAACCGGCGGATATCCGCGCCTTTCTCGCCTTCCGGCGCGCCGGGGCCGATGTCGGCAGCCGCTCGCTGATGCGGCAGCTGGCGGCGCTGCGCTCCTTTTCCCGGCACTTGGAGCGGGAGGGGCTGGGAGTCGCCTCGGCGTTTTCCGCCGTCAAAAGCCCGAAACTCTCCAAAACCCTGCCGCGCCCGCTCCCGGCCGAAGCCGCCGTGGCCGTCACCGGGGTTGACACCCGGCGCGACGAATCGTCAAAGGACGAGTGGGTGCTGGCGCGGGACGCCGCCGTTCTTTCGCTGCTTTACGGCTCGGGCCTGCGTATTTCCGAAGCTTTGGGGATTTGCCGGGCCGACGCCCCCATCGGTGACCGGGATTCGGTCACCGTTATCGGCAAAGGCCGCAAAACCCGCACGGTGCCGGTGCTGCCGCAGGTGCGCGCCGCCGTCGGGCGCTATCTGACGCTCTGCCCCTTCGCGTTGGCGCCGGAGGGCCCGCTGTTCGTCGGCGTGCGCGGCAAGGCGCTGTCACCACGCATCATCCAGCTGGCGGTGGAGGAGCTGCGCCTGGCCCTGGGGCTTCCGGCAAGCGCCACGCCCCACGCGCTGCGCCATTCCTTCGCCACCCACCTGCTCTCCCGCGGCGGCGATTTGCGCGCCATCCAGGAACTCCTGGGCCACGCATCGCTGTCCACAACACAGGTTTACACCAAGGTGGACAGCGCCCGCCTGCTCGCCGTGTTCGACAGCGCCCACCCGCGAGCGCGCCTGCACGGCGGCGGCCGGGAATAGAAAAGGCCCCCGCGCGAACACGGGGGCCCGAATCATCAATTCATGCCGTAAGCGCTGTACGCCGGGGCGACGGCTCAGCCCAGACCCATCTCGTGCTCCACCATCATCTTCTTGATCTCGGCGATGGCCTTGGCGGGGTTGAGGTGCTTCGGGCAATCGTTGGAGCAGTTCAGGGTGGTGTGGCACTTGAACAGCCGGAAGGCGTCGTTCAGGAACTCCAGACGCTCGGGCCGCGACTCGTCGCGGCTGTCGATGAGCCAGCGGTAGGCCTGCAGCAGCGCCGACGGGCCGAGGAAGCGGTCACCGACCCACCAGTAGCTCGGGCAGGAGGTGGAGCAGCACGCGCACAGCACGCACTCATAGAGCCCGTCGAGCTTGGCGCGGTCTTCCACCGACTGCAGCCATTCGGTTTCCGGAGTCGGCGTCTCGGTCTTCAGCCACGGTTCCACCGACGCGTGCTGCGCGTAGAACAGGCTGAGATCGGGAACCAGATCCTTGATCACCGACATGTGCGGCAGCGGATAAATCGCCACCACGCCGCCTTCGGGCGCCGCCTCGTCGATGCCGTGGATGCAGGCCAGCCGGTTGCCGCCGTTGACGTTCATGGCGCAGGAGCCGCAAATGCCCTCACGGCAGGAGCGGCGGAACGTCAGCCCGGCGTCGACTTTGTCCTTGATCCACAACAGGGCGTCGAGAATCATCGGGCCGCAGTCGTCGCGATCGATGAAGTAGGTGTCCACCCGGGGGTTCTCACCGGAATCCGGATCATAACGGTAAATCCGGAATTCCTGAATGTTCTTGGCGCCCTGCGGCTTGGGCCAGGTTTTACCTTCCTTGACCACAGAGTTTTTGGGAAGAAAAAACACATCCACCATCAGTAGACCCTCGCTTTCGGTTTCACGTACTCGACCTCGTCGGTCAGAGTGTAGGCATGGACCGGACGGTCATCCAGCGTCACTTTGCCGGAGGCGACATCCAGAGACGCCAGCGTGTGCTTCATCCAGTTTTCGTCATCGCGGTTCGGATAATCCTCGCGGGCGTGGGCGCCGCGGGATTCGGTGCGGTTCAGCGCCGATTCCATAACCACGACGGACTGAGCCAGCAGATTGTCCAACTCGAGAGTTTCAACCAGGTCGGTATTCCAGATCAGGGAGCGGTCGGTAATGGCGACGTCACCCCGGCTGTCATAGACCTCGTGAATCTTCTTGACGCCTTCGTTGAGAACTTCGGCGGTGCGGAACACCGCGCAGTGATCCTGCATGGTCTTCTGCATGTTGAGCCGCAACTGCGCGGCGGGGGTGCCGCCGTCGGCATAGCGGATGCGATCCAGCCTCGACAGCGCCGGGTCATCCAGCGACCTGGACAGCTCATGATGCGGCGTGTTGGGCTTGAGAAGCTCAACGCACTTTTCGCCGGCGGCCTTGCCGAACACCACGATATCCAGCAGCGAGTTGGAACCGAGACGGTTGGCGCCGTGCACCGAGACGCAGGCGGCTTCGCCCAGCGCCATGAGGCCCGGAACCACTTCATCGGGGTTGCCGTCTTTCTTGTAGACGACTTCGCCGTGGTAGTTGGTGGGAATGCCGCCCATGTTGTAGTGCACCGTCGGAATGACCGGAATCGGCTCCTTGGTGACATCCACGCCGGCGAAGATGTAAGCGCTTTCCGAGATGCCGGGAAGACGCTCGGCCAGCAGAGCCGGGTCCAGATGTTCCAGATGCAGGTCGATATGGTCTTTGTTCTTGCCGACGCCGCGGCCTTCGCGGATTTCGATGGTCATGGACCGGGACACCACGTCGCGGGAGGCGAGGTCCTTGGCCGTCGGCGCATACCGCTCCATGAAGCGCTCGCCCTCGGAGTTGGTGAGATAACCGCCTTCGCCGCGGGCGCCCTCGGTGATGAGGCAACCGGCGGTGTAGATGCCGGTGGGATGGAACTGGATGAATTCCATGTCCTGCAGCGGCAGGCCGGCCCTCAGCACCATGGCGTTGCCGTCGCCGGTGCAGGTGTGGGCGGAGGTGCAGGCGAAATAAAGACGCCCGTAACCGCCCGTGGCCAGAATGGTCATATGGGAGCGGAAACGATGCAGCTCGCCGGCGGCGAGATCGATGGCGATGACGCCCTTGCACACGCCATTGTCCATGATGAGGTCAATGGCGAAGTACTCGATGAAGAAGTGGGTCTCATGGCGCAGCGCCTGGCCGTACATGGTGTGCAGCATGGCGTGGCCGGTGCGGTCCGCGGCGGCGCAGGTGCGGTAGGCCATCGGGCCGTTGCCGTATTCGGTGGTCATGCCGCCGAAGGGGCGCTGGTAGATTTTGCCGTCGGTGGTGCGGGAGAACGGGACGCCCCAGTGCTCCAGCTCGTACACCACTTCCGCGGCGTTCTTGCACATATATTCGATGGCGTCCTGATCGCCCAGCCAGTCCGACCCCTTGACGGTGTCGTACATATGCCAGCGCCAGTCGTCATTGCCCATGTTGGCAAGGGACGCGGCGATGCCGCCCTGGGCCGCCACCGTGTGGGAGCGGGTGGGGAACACCTTGGTGATGCACGCGGTCTTCAGGCCGGCTTCCGCCGCGCCGACAATGGCCCGCAAGCCGGAGCCGCCGGCGCCGACGCAGACCACATCAAACTCGTGATCGATGAGTTTATACGCCTTGCCGCCGATGGCCGGGGCGCTTGTTCCGTTGTTTTCTGTAGCCATTGATCTGGAACTCCCTTATGCGCCGGCCGCAACGATTTTGACCAGCGAGGCCATGCAAATGAACCACGCGAAGGTGCAGTAGACGATGTTCGCCAGCAGCAGGCCGAGCTGCAGCCAGCGGATACGCACATAGTCTTCAACGATGGAGGCAAAGCCCACCTGCATGTGCCAGGCGAACACGGTGAAGTTCAGCGCCAGGATGGCGGCGGAGAACGGGTTGGAGATGACTTTGACAGCTTCCGCGTACGGTTTGCCGATGAGACAGAACACCAGCAGGGTCAGCAGACCGACGGCGAAAATACCGAGAAACCCGGTGAGCCGCATGGTCAGATGGTGCTGAACGCCGTGACCGGTGGAACCGCTGCCCAGAGCGACGGAACGGCGGGAATGCATGGAAAATGCAGGACTATACCTTGGATCGGCCATTTTGGTTTCCCCCCTTGTCAGAAGAACAGTTTGAGGCCGATGGCGATGACCCAGATCGCGCCGGTCGCGGCCACGGACAAAAGAATGGTCGCCTGGGCGAATTTGACCCGCATATCGGGTTCAAGGCCGACGCACCAGTCCCAGATGAAATGCCGGATGCCGCCCAGCGTGTGATGGGCAACGCCCCAGGTGTACAAAGCCACCAGCGGGAACACGCACCACAGCAGGAATGTGAACCAGTCATACCACCATTCGCCGAGGGCCATGCTCAACATCCAGCACACCGGAACCACCGACCCGAGATAGATCGCGAACCCCGTTGCCCGATGGAAACCGGACATCAGATATGTCCAGTTCGGCGTAAAACCTTTTCCGGGGAGGCTGAACGGGGGTTTTCCCGGAACACTCCCATAGATTGTAACATGCGGCGACAGTGGTCGCGCCGCGGGCGCTTTAACTTCGGTCATAGACAACTCCTTGTCTTCTCCTCGCCTGGAGGGTCATATCCTCTCCTGGAGGACTTTCCTTCCCGGAAAGACCCCGCCTGCTCGCTTCTTTAGAGCGAATTTAAACTATTCAATGAAGCGCTGAAACGCAATCTAAATGTCGAAAAATGCGACAATATGAGCAAATTTTTTCGTCTCCCTCATGCGTTCCCGGCGCCGCACAATATGTTTCAACAGGTTAACAGCGCGTTCACAACCCGAAAAACCGTGTCTTTGCATTGATTTCATTGTCCGGACGCGGTGTCGCCGCCGCCGGCGGCCTCCCCGTCACCGTTTTCTTTTTCGGGAATCATGTGGCGCATCATCAGCGGCACCTGGAGAACCGCGAATACCATGGTCACCGGCAGAACCACAAACAGCTTGAGGTTGAGCCACGTGTCCCAGTCCAGCATACGGCGCAGCACCTCGTTCAGCCCTGCCAGAAAAAAGAAAAACAGACCGAACCGGATGGAAAACTGCCGCCAGCCCTCCTCCGTCATTCTGATGCCCTGCCCCATCAGCATGGCCAGCAGGTTTTTGCCCATGGCCAGCCCGATGAAGATCACGGCGCCGAACAGAACGTTGACCAGGGTGAATTTGATCTGCAGGAAGGTCTGGTCGCCGCTCAGCACGGTAAAACCGCCGAGAATCAGCACCAGTACCAGGCTGACCTTCGTCATCATCGAGATTGTTCCGTAGACGCGGTAGCCGATGAAAACGGCGATGGTCATGGCGACGATGAACACCGCCGTCGAGATGCTGACCTGTTGCGGCAGAGTCCAGCCGAACAGCTTCGGGCCCAGAAAATTGGCCAGGCAGAACAGCACCAGCGGCACCGTGTCCAAAGCCATTTTCAAACCGGGCCGTTCCGATTCCGTCGCCTTCGGGGCTTCGTCACCGGAATCGGGCGGCGAAGAAACGGGTTCATCGTGTGTGCTCATGTTATGGACAACCCTGTTGCCTTTCAACCGGAAGGGGTGGACGGCCGCACCTCGTCCAGGCCGGCGATGGCGCGGGCGAACTCGGCGGCGGAAAACGGTTCGAGGTCCTCCACCGATTCGCCGACGCCGATATAGTGAATCGGCAGCGCGAATTTGGCCGCCACCGCCACGAGAATGCCGCCGCGGGCGGTGCCGTC
>JAISTL010000102.1 GCA_031272615.1 Methylobacteriaceae bacterium
GGGGACGCGGACGGATAGAGGTAGACTGGATTGCTTCGTTCCTCGCAATGACGGGGAAGACGGCGGACTGGATTGCTTCGTTCCCCGCAATGACGGCGGGGCGGGCGACGATGACGGGGAGGTCGCGATGAGCCTCCACCGGGTTTTTACCTTCACATCCGGGAGAGCCCCATGGCCCTGCGCTTTTTCCTGACGGGCGGCGCCGGGTTCATCGGCTCCGCGGTGGCGCGCCGGCTCATCACCGGCACGGAGCATATCGTCTGCGTGTTCGACGCGCTCACCTATGCCGGCAACCCGGAGAATCTCGCCCCGGTTCAGGGCGATAAGCGCTTCAGCTTCGTGCGCGGCGACATCCGCGACGGCGAAGCGGTGCGCTCGGCGCTCACCGGGTTCGAGCCCGACATCATCCTGCATCTGGCGGCGGAAAGCCATGTCGACCGCTCCATCGACGCGCCGGGCACCTTCATCGACACCAATATCACCGGCACCTACACGCTGCTGCAGGAGGCGCTGCGCCGCTTCCGGCAACTGCCGGAGGAGAAGGCGGAACGGTTCCGCTTCCAGCACATCTCCACCGATGAGGTGTTCGGCTCGCTCGGTCCGGAGGGGCTGTTCGATGAGACGACGGCCTATGACCCGCGCTCGCCCTATTCGGCCTCCAAGGCGGCGTCGGACCATCTGGTGCGCGCCTGGGGCCATACCTTCGGGCTGCCGGTGCTCATCACCAACTGTTCCAACAATTACGGCCCCTATCACTTTCCGGAGAAGCTCATCCCGCTCACCATCCTCAACGCGCTGGACGGCAAGCCGCTGCCCGTCTATGGCCGCGGCGACAATGTGCGGGACTGGCTCCATGTCGATGACCACGCCCGGGCGCTCATTCGCGTGGCGGAACACGCCCGCCCCGGTTCCACCTACACCGTCGGCGGCCGGGCCGAGCGGCGCAACATCGATGTGGTGCGCGACATCTGCGCCCTGGTGGACAAGCACGCCCCCGACGCCGCCATCGGCCCGCGCCAACAGCTCATCCGCTTCGTCACCGACCGGCCGGGACATGACGCGCGCTATGCCATCGACCCGGCGAAAATCGAGCGGGAGCTGGGCTGGCGCCCGGAGCGCAGCTTTTCCGCCGGGCTGGAGGAAACGGTGCTCTGGTACCTGGACAACCGCTCCTGGTGGGAAAACGTGCGAAGCGGCGGTTATCGCGGCGAGCGGCTCGGCCTCGGCGGCGACACCCCGTCGCCGGCGGAGAAAGGGAAAGAGTGATACCCATGGCAACTTCGACACCCTCGTTACAGGTTGAGACCACGGCGCTTGCCGGCGTGGTGAGTCTGACGCCGCGGCGCTTCAGCGACGGGCGCGGCTGGTTCAGCGAGACCTGGAACACGCTGGAGATGGCCAAGGCCGGGCTGCATTATGTGTTCGTGCAGGACAACCAGTCGTTTTCGGCCAAACGCGGCACGCTGCGCGGTCTGCACTTTCAAACCCGGCCCTTCGCCCAGGACAAGCTGGTGCGGGTGGTGAGCGGCCGCATTCTCGATGTGGCGGTGGACCTGCGCCGCTCGTCAGCGACCTTCGGCCAACACGTCGCGGTGGAGCTTTCGGCCGAAAACGGCCGGCAGCTGCTCATTCCCGTGGGGTTCGCCCACGGCTTCGTGACTTTGGAACCGGACACTCAGGTGCTCTACAAGGTCACCGCGGTCTACTCCGCCGGAAACGACCGGGGCCTCGCCTACAATGACCCGGCGCTGGCCATTGACTGGGGGTTTGACGCGGCGGACCTCATCCTCTCGGAAAAGGACAAGGCCCACCCGCTGCTGAAGGATTTGCCGGAGGTGTTCCCGTGACGGCCCCCCGCGCCCCCTTGCGTGTTCTGGTGATCGGCGCCGGCGGCCAGGTGAGCCTGTCGCTCATGGAGCGCGCGCCGCTGCAGGGCGCGGTGGTGGAAGCCCTCGGCCTGCCGGAACTGGATTTCACCCATCCGGCGGGCATCGGCCCGGCGGTCGAGGCGGCGGCGCGGCGCCTCGACGCCGACGTGCTCATCAACGCCGCCGCCTACACCGCCGTGGACAAGGCCGAGGACGAACCGGAAACGGCCCGCCTGCTCAACGCCGCGGCGCCGGCGGAACTGGCGGCGGCGGCGGCGCAGCTGCACCGGCCGCTGCTGCACATCTCCACCGATTATGTCTACGGCGGCAGGGGCACGGCGCCGTGGACCGAGCGGGACATCCCGTTTCCGCTCAACATCTACGGTGACAGCAAACTCCTGGGGGATTTGGCGGTGCAGGACATCTGGCCGGATTCCGCCATTTTGCGCACGTCGTGGGTCTATTCCCCCTTCGGGAACAATTTCGTCAACACCATGCTGCGCCTCGGCGGCGAGCGCAGCCAACTCAGTGTGGTGAACGACCAGGTGGGCAGCCCGACCAGCGCGCTGGACCTTGCCGACGCCTTGCTCAGTGTGGGCCGGGCGCTGGTGGAGCGGCCGCATGACTACCGCCTGCGCGGCGTCTTCCACGCTTGCGGCGCCGGAACAACCAGCTGGGCAGGCTTTGCCCGCGCCGTGTTCGCCGGTTCGGCCGCCCGCGGCGGCCCGGCGGCCGGGGTTATCGACATCGCCACGGCGGACTACCCCACCCGGGCGCTGCGGCCACTCAACAGCCGCCTTGACACCGGCAAGCTGGCGGCGCGGCACGGCCTCACCCTGCCGCCGTGGCAAGGCTCGCTGAGCGTGGTGCTGGACCGTTTGCTGAATGAGCCGCGCGACGCCATGAAGATTCCAGACAACAGCGTTTCGGACTCCCGGCCCGCCGGGAGCGCCGGAGCCGAGGCGGGGCGTCAGCGGCCCCGGCGCCCGACGGCCACCCTCACCAGGCCCGTTCCGGGGCAATCCACGCCGGAACCCGCTGCCCCCCGCCCGCGCGGCAAAGTGAACGGAGGCAGCCCATGAAAGGCATTATTCTCGCCGGGGGCAGCGGCACGCGGCTCCACCCGATGACGCTGGTGAATTCCAAACAGCTGCTGCCGATTTATGACAAGCCGATGGTGTATTACCCGCTCTCGACGCTGATGCTGGCCGGCATCCGCGACATTCTGGTGATTTCCACCCCGTTGGACCTGCCTCGCTACCAAGCGCTGCTGGGCAGCGGCGCCCAATGGGGCATCACCTTGAGCTATGCCGAGCAGCCGAGCCCCGACGGCCTGGCGCAGGCCTATATCATTGGTGAGAGCTTCGTCAACGGCGAGCCGTCGGCGCTGATCCTGGGCGACAATCTGTTTTACGGCCACAATCTCAGGGGCATTCTCGCCCGGGCGGCACAGCGCTGCACCGGGGCGACGGTGTTCGCCTATCATGTGGCGGACCCGGAGCGCTATGGCGTGGTGGCGTTTGACACCGAAGGCCGCGCCGTTTCGCTGGAGGAAAAACCGGCGCATCCCCAATCCCACTGGGCGGTGACGGGGCTTTATTTCTATGACGGGCGCGCCGCCGGGTTTGCCCGCAGCCTCACACCCTCGGCCCGGGGGGAGCTGGAAATCACCGATCTCAACCGGATGTATCTCGAGGACGGCACGCTGACGGTGGAGTGCCTGGGGCGCGGTTATGCCTGGCTCGACACCGGCACGCCGGACTCGCTGCTGGAAGCCGGGGAATTCGTCTGCGCCCTGGAAAAGCGCCAGGCGTTCAAAATCGGCTGCCCGGAAGAAGTGGCCTTCCGCATGGGGTTCATCCCGCGCGACGGCCTGCTGGAGATGGCCGGCAAACTGGGCAAGAGCGGCTACGGCCGGTATCTCAGGAGCATTGCCGAGGCGGAGCATTATCCGATGCGGCAGGAGTGAAACGACAGGTGTGATGGAAGCGGTGCATTACCTCAAATTGGCGATGCTGAGCGCCCTGCCCGGCGGGGCGCCTCTGCGCCGGCGCATCGGCCGCGGCCTCATCAACCGCCTTGCCCGCACCCGCCCCGGCCGGGCGCTGCTGGAC
>JAISTL010000144.1 GCA_031272615.1 Methylobacteriaceae bacterium
AAGCTCCGGCAAAAACAATCGTGTAGCAGATGATATGGACAATGACGCTCTTGACGCCGGTGAGCGGCGCCGCGCCGCGGCGGCGCCCCTTGGAGCCCTGGGAGAGGTCATGACGCGCCGCCCAACGCTGCAACACCACAAAGACCAGTGAAATCGACAGCAGAAGAATGCTGATCGCCGACGCCATCCCCGGATTGCCGCCGGTCTCCGATGAAAACAGGATGTAAGCTTCCGTCGCCAGCATCTGGAACTTGCGGCCGAGAAACCGCGGCGTGCCGAAATCGGCGATGGAGAGGATGAACGTCAGCAGCGCCGCCGCGGTGACCGCCGGAGTTACCAGCCGCAAGGTGACATGGAAGAACCGGCGCATCGGCGACATGCCGAGGCTTTCGGCGGCGTCATCCAGCGAGGCGTCGATATTCTGCAGCGCCGCCGAGGTGAGCAGAAACACATGGGGAAACAGCTTCAGGCTGAACACCAGAATCACACCCATGGCGCCGTAAATCGGCGGGATATTCAGCCCGAGGCTCATCAGCCCCTTGCGCACGACGCCGTTGGCGCCGAACAGGATAATCCACGCATAGGCGCCGATGAACGGCGGCGTGACCAGCGCCATCACCGCCAGAGTGGAGATGAAAGCCTTGCCCTTGACCTGAAACCGGGTGACGAACGCCGCCAGGGTGATGCCCAGAATCAGCGCGCCGAACATGCCGCCGAAGCCGCCGATGAAGGTGTTGATCAGAGCGCCGTAATACTGCCGCTCCCGGAAAATCCGCGCGTAGTTCTCCAGCGACCATTCGCCGGTGTCGTTGCTGGTGAAGCTGGCAACCGCAATGGACTGCAGCGGGAAAATCAGCAGCACGGCGATGATCATCCATCCGAGCAACAGGCACACCGACCAGATATCGAATTTTCTTGACGTCATGACGAAAGCCCGGTTTCCAGCCGAGTCCCGGCCGCGTCGAAAAGCTTGATTTTGTTGAACGGCAGATACATTTTCGCCGCGACATCGGTTTTGGTCAACAGCTCGAGGGTGGCGTTGCGCAGTGAGACGATACACGGTCCGAGGTCGCCGGCGATGGAGCAGGTGGCTTCCCGCCCGAGGAACGTTGTCTTTTCAATCCGCCCGGGAACCGCCGCGGCGACAGACGACGGCAGCTCCTCCAGAGAAATGTCTTCCGGTCGGATGGCGGCCGTGACCGCGCCATCCGGGACTGCGCCGGTCAGACGCAGCGTCTGGGTTCCCAACCGCAAACCGCCGCCGGAGATTTCGGCAGAGAAGAAATTCATGGTACCGATAAACCCGGCGGTGAACAGCCGCGTCGGGTTCCAATAGATTTCCGTCGGCGTGCCCACCTGTTGCGAGAACCCTCCCTCCAACACGCAAATCCGGTCGGAAATCGCGAGGGCCTCTTCCTGGTCGTGCGTCACATAGATGGTGGTGATGCCGAGACTCTTCTGAATATCCCGGATGTCATCGCGCATTTCGACACGCAGCTTGGCATCGAGATTGGAGAGCGGCTCATCCATCAGCAGCAGGCGCGGCCGGATGGCCAGCGCCCGGGCGATGCCGACCCGCTGCTGCTGCCCGCCGGAAAGCGATGACGGCATACGGGTCTCGAAGCTTTCCAGCCGGACGGTGGCCAACGCCTCGTCGACCCGCCGGTTCAGTTCATCACGCGGCAGATTGCGCGCCTTCAGGCCGAACGCCACGTTGTCCCGCACCGTCAGATGGGGAAAAACGGCGTAATCCTGAAACACCATGCCGATATTGCGCTTGTGCGCCGGGACAGGATCGATGCATTCATCGTCAAAATACACAGTTCCAATGTTTTGTTGGAGAAACCCTGCAATAATACGTAATAAAGTTGTCTTGCCGCACCCGCTCGGCCCAAGTAATGTAAAGAATTCACCATGCCTAATATCAATATTAATGTTATTAAGCACCATCGCCCCATCGTTATAATTTTTTGATAAATTCGATATTATTATATTTGACAAGCGAGATTCTCCTGTATATTGTAATACGATTATCAGCCGACTTCGCGCGATATAGGAGACAAACAATGCGGGAGTTTTTTGTGGGTGTAGGTCTGGATGTCGTTCTCGTCAATAAGACAGCTGAAGGATGCTCCATTCTGTTGATCAAGCGCCGGAACAACCCTTATGCCGGTTGCTGGGCTTTGCCCGGCGGATTTCTCGAGCCGGAAGAGGACCTCGAGGACGGCGCGCGGCGGGAACTGATGGAGGAAACCTCACTGAAGCCGGACAGCGTCCCGCTGACTCAAGTGGGGGCTTTCGGCCGTCCCGACCGCGACAGCCGCGGCCGGGTCATCAGTATCGCCTATTGCGGCATCCTGCCTGCCGAAATGGCGCCCCTCGTCAAGGCTGAGGACGACGCGGCGGAAGCGGGGTGGCATCCTCTCGACACCCTGCCCCCGCTCGCTTTCGATCACGCCGACATCATCGCCAAGGCGAGACGGGTGCTGGAGGTTTAATCCTGAACCTCGGCCCTCAGTTTCTTCCAGCGTTCAATCCATTCGCCGCTCTTGGCGCCGATTCGATCGAAGTCATAGACCACCTGTTTGATTTCCGACGTCGGCCTGCCGCCCTTGGGCGCCGCCGGAGACGCTTCCAGCACCGACCGGCGGCCGACGCCCTCAACGATATACCGTTGAGCCTCGTCTCCAAGCATCCAGTCGATCAGGGCCTTGCCTTCTTCCGGATGGGGCGCGTTTTTCACCAGAGCCATGCCGTCAGGCACGATGGACGTTCCTTCCGCGGCGTAGACAATCGTGATCGGCCCGCCGCCGTTCAGATAATCCAGCGCGTTGTCCTCCAGGGTAATGCCCACCGGCACTTCGCCGTCGTTGACGGTGCGGGCCACTTCACCGGCGCTTTCCATGAAAATGAAGTTGGCCAGCAGCCCGCCGTAGACTTTCCAGGCGGCCTCTTCATCCGGTGTAGTCGACAGCACCGTCGCCAGGGCCTGGAAGGCGTTCCCGGATTGGTCCGCCCGCGTTGAGCCGATTTTGCCTTTCCATTTGGCGTCCGTCAGGTCGGCCCATGATTTCGGCAGTTCGTCCGCCGGGACTTCCTCGGTGTTGACGACGATGGCGCAGGTTGTTGTGCTGAACGGCGTCCAGTGGGAATTCACCCGGAAGGACGGAGCGATTTTGTCAGCCAGCTTGGACGTGTAGGGCTCGATCAGTTCCCCCGATTTGTGCAAGTCCGCGCCGCCGAGACTCAGCATGACAT
>JAISTL010000177.1 GCA_031272615.1 Methylobacteriaceae bacterium
GCAAGGCATAAGTCCGGTGATTTCAGTTCTTCCGGTACATTCGCAAGTGACCAGCCCTTTTTTTGAACGGATGCAAGGGAAACATCCGGCGCCACGGGGGCCGCCGGCGCGGTTTCAAAGAAACCCCGTTTGCCCGGAAAACAGGCCAAGCGCGCATACGCCGCCCGCAAGCTTTCCGGCACAAACATCAGGGAATACGGGTCCTGCTGAACGGCGGCGCGGCATATGTCCGGTGATTTCAGCGCTTCCGGCACGAATTCCAGCGCCCACCCGTTGTGTTGAACCGCGGCAGCACACAGTTCGCGGGTGATGTGCTGCACGGGAATAAATTTCAGAGCCAGGCCGTTTTGTTGAACAGCCGCCGGGTATGTTTCACGAGTTCTCGAGTCGTCGGGAAACTGGAGGAACATGAAGCCGTTCAGCCGAACGGCTGCGAAGTACATGTCCCAGGACCTGAGTTTCACCGACACACGGACGTCTGCCCCGGGCGACGTTTGAACAGCGGAGATACAAAGACCCGGGGTTATCAAATCACGCGGAACATATTTCAGGGCGGCGCCGTCCTGCCGGACAGCGGCAAAACACACTTCCGGGGTTCTCAACACTTGAGGCACATACCCCAAGGCCCGCCCCACTGATTGCACCGCGGCGAGGCACAGGGCGGGAGTCTTTCGCGGCCTCGGCACACGTCGCAGCATCAGGCCGTTCCGCCTGATCACGGCAAAAAGTTCATCCCTGTCCAAAGACGCATAATACCCACTCTTCGCCATCGTCACCGCCTCCAGCCATTCCGGACATACGCCCGCCCTGTATGAACGGTTTCTGATTTGGAATCAACCGGAGAGCGGTGGTCACACCGATGGGACAACGGGAAGAGCGGTGTATGCCGGGCGCAAAAAGGATTGCGGGCGCACGCTTACGCCCCGTGCTGCCGCCGGGGAAAAAGCGGCCGGCGGCGCGCCATGCGCCGCCCTGCCCTGCCCTACCCCTTCAGTTCGGCGATTTCCTCATCGGAAAAATAGCGAACCGGGAAGTCTTTGAGAATAAAGAACAGCTTGGCGGTTTCCTCCAGCTCCTCCATGGCAGCGGCGGCGTCGGCCAGAGTCGGGCCGATGACCACCGGCCCGTGGTTGGCAAGCAGAAACGCGTTGGCCTTGCCGGCGTGTTCCGCCAGCGCCTCGGCAATCTTCGGGCTGCCGGGGCGGAAATAGGGAATGAGCGGCATATGCCCCACCTTCATCACATAATACGGGGTGAAGGGGCGGATGACGCTTGCCGTATCCAGATTGTCCAAGCAGGAGAGAGCCGTCAGCCAAGTGGAATGGAGGTGCACCACGGCGCCGCAGTCCGGCCGCTTGCGGTAGAGCGCCAGGTGAAACGCGGTTTCCTTTGACGCCTTGGCGCCGCTCACCAGCCCGCCGTTCATGTCCACCACCGACAACGCCCCCGGGTCGAGACGCCCGAGGCAGGAATTGGTCGGCGTGGCGATGACGACGCCGTCGTTGAGACGCGCCGAGATATTTCCCGCCGTCCCCACGGAAAAGCCGCGGTTGTAGAGCGACGCGCCGATGGAGACGATGGACTCGCGAAGAACAGCTTCTTCCATAACAGACCCTCAATAAAAACCCTGGGCGACGGCGAAGAACCGCTCGTCACCGAAGTTCCCTGATTTCAGGGCAAAAGACAGCGGAATATTGACGGCGCGCACCCAGGGAACACCCGGCGCAATCTGCGGGCCGATATGGAACGCCGACACGCCGAGGCTCTGGACAATGGTGCCCGAGGTTTCGCCGCCGGCCACGATATAATGGTCAAATCCCTTGTCTTTCAGCAATGCCGCCAGACCGGCGAACAGGTTTTCCACCGCGTCGCTCGCCTCGCGGGCGCCGAAGCGCTGCTGGATGTCCTTCAACGCCTCCGGCGGCTCGGTGGCGTAAACCAGCGGCGCCGCGCCCTTGGTCTGCGGCTGCCTGTCCACCCAGGCGGCCACTTCCGCGGCATAGCCGGGGGCGTCGGAAAGGCAGCGCTCCACCTCGAGATGGAACGCCGGGGCGCTTGCGGAATACAGCTTGACCTGCTTGTTGGTCATCACCGAACAGGAGCCGGAGAGCACAACGCTCCTGCCGCCGGGAAGCGGCGCGCCGAACGCCGAAGCATCCTTGCGTTGCAGTTTGCCCTGCGCCACCAGCGCGTGGGCCATGCCGGCGGCAAGTCCGGAACCGCCGGTCACCAACAGCATGTCGGACACCGCCTCGCCGAGCACATTCAGGTGCGCTTCCGTCAGGGTGTCGGGAACCCCGTAGCGCACGCCGGCCTTTTCCAGCGCCGCGAAGGCCTCGCGCACCGCGCCCGCGCCCTTGTCGAGAACACCGGCCGGGACGTTCCCGGCCTTGCCCGCGGCCTGCATTTCCATCAGGCGCATCAGGTTGGCATCCCGCATCGGGTTGATGGGGTGGTTCTGCATTCCGGATTCGTTGAGCAGCACGCCGTTGACGAACAGATATCCGAGATAGACGGTGCGCCCGTTGACCGGCAATGCCGGGGCGATGATGGTGAAGTTCTCCCCCAGTTCCTTCAGCAGCGCGTCGGTGACCGGGCCGATATTGCCCTCGGCGGTGCTGTCAAAGGTGGAGCAGTATTTGAAGAAGAACCGCTCGCACTTCTGGGACCGGAACCACTCGAGCGCCGCCAGGGATTGGGACACCGCTTCCGCCGCCGGGCAGGAGCGGCTCTTCAGGCTCAAGACGACGGCATCCGCAGTGGTGGAAAAGCCCGCGTCCGGAACGCCGTTCAGCTGCACCGTCGACAAACCGCCGCTCACAAGGAACCCGGCGATATCCGTTCCGCCGGTGAAATCATCCGCAATGACGCCCAAATACATGTTGCACCTGTCTTTCTTGATGTCCTGAGAACGTGAACGCTCTTTTTCAGGAAGAGGTTTTCTGCTTGTCCCGCCAGGGTTTGAACCAGCCGAGCCCCTGGCTGGTATCACCCGCGGGGTTGTATTCGCAGCCAATCCAGCCCTTATAGCCGATTTCATCGAGATAATGAAACAGCCATTCGTAATTGAGCTCACCCTTGTCGGGTTCGTGCCTGTCAGGCACGCCGGCAATCTGGATATGCCCGATATGCGGCAGATCCCGCCGCAGGCGCGTGGCCACATCCCCCTCCGCGACCTGGCAATGGTAAATGTCGAACTGAACCGCCACATTCTCCCGGCCCAGTTCGGCGACGATCGCCTGCCCTTCGTCCTGTCGCTCGAGGAAATACAGCGGCATGTTGCGGTGGTTGATGGGTTCGAGAACGATGGTCACGCCCTTGGCCGCGGCCATGTCCGCCGCCCGCGCCAGGTTGGCGAGGAAAACGGCGCGCTGACGCTCCCGCAGCACCAGCGGAACGATATTGCCGGCCATGACATGGACGGTCTTGCACTCCAGCACGGTGGCATAACCCAGCGCTTTTTCAATCGCCTGGACAAATTCGCCCTCGCGCCCGGGAAGCGACGCCAGCCCGCGTTCACCGGCGCCCCAGTCTCCCGGAGGAGCGTTGAACAGCACATGGGTCAACCCGTGCTGATCCAGCTGCTTTTTCAGCTCCGCGGGTTCGTAGTCATAGGGAAACAGAAACTCCACCCCGACAAATCCGTCGGCGGCGGCACGGGCAAAGCGCTCCATAAACGGAACATCGTTGTACATGGTGCTGAGATTGGCGGCGAAACGGGGCATCGAGCTCTCCCTGTCAAATGGTCTTGTTGATATGTTCTGGCTTTCAACGCCTCCCCGCGGTTTCAGGCGGGGAGGCGGCAGTGTGAACGGAACTCCGGGAAGAATAATGCGTCCCACCCGTCATGTGGGGTCGCACCCTCCCCCGTTTCAAGAGGCGGACGTCTTTCCGAAGAACAACAGCTCCATTTCCTGACGAATCTTGTACGCCGGGAGGCTGGTGTCGGCTTCGACATCGTTCCAGGTGACGGACTGCCCCTGGGCGACGGGCTTCACGAGTTTCAGGTTGTGCGCCAGACCCAGCGGCAGGCATTGGGCGTCCACCGACTTCTTCGCCGGCTGGATATTGCCGTACACCGTATAACCGCCCTCGCCGTCGAGAATTTCACCGGCTTTGAGGTCACGCTTGGCGGTGGCGACGACGTCGGCGTTGAAGCATATGGCGCTGCCGGTGGGTTCGTTGCGCAGAACCACCGACGCGGCGGAAATGCCGACTTCCAACCCGATGAGGTGCCAACGCCGGAACACGGCGCAATACTTGCCGGTGTCGTCGGTCCTCACGCCGTATTCCTTGAAGCAGCGGCGGATGTACTCGGTTTCGCCCTCCACGACGACCCACACGCCGTTGCGGATGTCGTTGGGAACCGGCGTGCCGTCCAGCTGCAAACAGGACGCCACTTCGACGA
>JAISTL010000223.1 GCA_031272615.1 Methylobacteriaceae bacterium
GGAAGTGATTGCTCTCCGGGCAGAGCGGTTTCCGCCCAGATCTCGAAATGGTTGTCCACCTGCATCAGGCGCGCCGGGGAATTCGGCGGCAGAACGACATCATAGCCGCCGACCACGAACGACACCAGGATACGCCCGTTGAGGCCCGATACCGATAAGGTCGATACCGTTTTGACGGAATAGAGCCGCGGGTCCAGAGGAATACCGGAGACGATGCTTCCACGCCGCCGCAGTGCCCAGTCCCTGAAGCCCAGAGTGACGATCTGTGCCGGAAGGCCGCTGCGAGCGCGCGCCGCGTCATAAAAGTTGCGGTGCAATGCCACCAGATCATTGGAATGATTCGGTGGGACCTCCTGATCCAGCCACTCGAAGAACAGTTGGTAAGCCTTGAACAGCTGTTGCAGTTTAAGGTTTTCAGCCCTGCCGGGCGTAAGGATCAGGCGGCACATGGCCGAAGGGTTGTCGTCTTTGTATATCATGCTCAAGATTAAAGGATAAATTTTGTCCTTTTGCAACAGAAATCGAATCGGGAAGGCGCGGATTGTGCCCCAAACCCGACGGCGCGCAGGTGATTTTGAGCGGAAAAATGTTGTATTTCAATAAACTAGGAAAAAATGCGACAAAGTGTCGTCGACGCCGCTGTGAGTCCCGGTTCATCAGGGATTTGCCGGCAGCGGGTGTGAGGAGTATCCGTGGATGACGTGGGCGGAGTCGGGATGACCGTGCACCGCGCCAATCGACAACTGCATTACAGCGCCGCCTTGACCGCGGCGAGCGCCGCTTCGGCGCGGGAACCGTCGGGGCCGCCGGCCTGGGCGAGGTCGCGGCGGCCGCCGCCGCCCTTGCCGCCCAACGCTTCCGAAGCTATGCGGACCAAGGCTACGGCGTCATAGTTCGCTTCCGCCTCGCCGGTGACGCCGACAACCACCCCCGCCTTGCCGTCGGCCGAGACGCCGACGATGACGACAACGCCGGAGCCGACGCGTTTCTTGCCTTCGTCGGCGAGGTTTTTGAGCTCCTTCATTTCGACGCCGGGGGCAACCCGCCCGAAGAAGCCGACGCCGTTGATCGTTTCCGTGGCGTCGGACGAACCGCCGCCGCCCATGGCGAGCTTCTTGCGCGCGTCGGCGAGTTCCTTTTCGAGATTGCGGCGTTCCTCGACCAACGAGGAGATGCGGGCAGGAAGGTCACGCGGCGGGATACGCAGGCTGTCGGCGAGGGTACGCAAACGGCGGCCCTGCTCATTGAGATAATGGCGCGCGGCGTTGCCGGTGAGCGCTTCGAGACGGCGCACGCCCGATGCCACGGCGGATTCCGAGGAAACGACGATGAGGCCGATGTCGCCGGTGCGGGCCACATGGGTGCCGCCGCAGAGCTCCAACGAGAACGGCTTGGCCGGGGTGTCGTCCGCCACGCCCATGGAGACGACGCGCACCTCGTCGCCGTATTTCTCGCCAAACAGGGCGCGGGCGCCGCTGTTGACGGCGTCATCCACCGCCATCAGGCGGGTGGTGACGGGAGTGTTGTGCAGCAGCACGGTATTGGCGATGTCTTCCACCTGTTGGAGTTCCTCGTCGCTGACCGGCTTGGAATGGCTGAAATCGAACCGCAGGCGTTCCGGCGAAACCAGGGAGCCTTTCTGCGCCACATGGTCACCCAGCACCCGGCGCAGGGATTCATGCAGTAGGTGGGTGGCGGAGTGGTTGGCGCGAATGGCGGAGCGGCGGGCGTGGTCGACGGCGAGTTCCAGCGAAAGCCCCTGGCGCGCCGTGCCCTTTTTTACGGTGACGTGGTGGAGGAACAGGTCCCCCAGCTTCTTCTCGGTGTTGGTGACTTCAAGCACGCAGTCGGGAGAGGTCATGAGGCCGGTGTCGCCGACCTGTCCGCCGGATTCGCCGTAGAACGGGGTCTGATTCAGAATGACGGCGCCGGATTCCCCGACGTTGAGTTCGGTGACCTCCCTGCCGTCGCGCACCAGCGCCAGAATGACGCCTTCGGCGGTTTCCGTCTCGTACCCGAGAAACTCGGTGGCGCCGCGCTGTTCCTTGATACCGAACCAGATGGTCTCGGTGGCGGCTTCGCCCGAACCCTTCCACGCTGCCCGGGCCTTTTCCCGTTGTTCGTTCATCGCCGCGTCAAAACCGGCGGTGTCGACATCGATTCCCCGGGGTTTCAGGGCATCCTGGGTCAAATCCAGCGGGAAGCCGTAGGTATCGTAAAGGGTGAAGGCGACGGCGCCGGGCAGAGAGTCACCCTTGCTCAAGGTTGCGGTGGATTCGTCGAGAATGGCGAGACCCCGCTCCAGAGTTTTGCGGAATCTCGTTTCCTCGAGCTGGAGAGTTTCGGTAATCAGCGGCTGGGCGCGGACCAGATCGGGATAGGCCTGGCCCATCTCCCGCACCAGTGTGGGAACCAGGCGGTGGAGCAGGGGTTCGCGCACGCCGAGCAACTCCGCGTGGCGCATGGCGCGGCGCATGATGCGGCGCAGAACGTAGCCGCGGCCTTCATTGGAGGGCAATACTCCGTCCGCCACCAGGAAGGAGGACGCCCGCAAATGGTCGGCGATGACCCGGTGCGACACCTTCTGCGGGCCGTCGGCGGAAACATCGGTGAAATCCTCCACGGCGCCGATAAGGGCGCGCATCATGTCGATGGCGTAGTTGTCATGGGTGCCCTGCAGCACGGCGGCGATGCGCTCGAGCCCCATGCCGGTGTCGATGGACGGGCGCGGCAGCGGTACGCGCTTGCCGCCGGGCAGCTGCTCATATTGCATGAACACCAGATTCCAGATTTCGATGAACCGGTCGCCGTCTTCGTCAGGGGAGCCGGGAGGGCCGCCGGGAACATGGTCGCCGTGGTCATAGAAAATCTCGGAGCAGGGGCCGCAGGGGCCGGTGTCGCCCATCTGCCAGAAGTTGTCGCTGGTTGGGATGCGGATGATTTTCGACTCCGGCAGCCCGGCGACCTTCTTCCACAGGTCGAAAGCTTCGTCGTCTTCGGCGTAAACGGTGGCCAGCAGGCGATTCGCCGGAAGCTCGAACTCTTTGGTAATCAGCCTCCAGGCGAGATCGATGGCGTGTTCCTTGAAATAATCGCCGAAGGAGAAATTGCCGAGCATCTCGAAGAAGGTGTGGTGGCGGGCGGTGTAGCCGACGTTATCCAAGTCGTTGTGTTTGCCGCCGGCGCGCACGCATTTCTGGGATGTGACAGCACGGTTGTAGGCGCGCTTTTCGGCCCCGGTGAAGATGTTTTTGAACTGAACCATACCGGCGTTGGTGAACATCAGAGTCGGGTCATTGCGGGGGACCAGCGGACTCGACTCGACAATCTCATGATTGTCCTTGGCGAAATAGTTCAAAAAAGCCGATCGGATTTCATTGACGCCACTCATGATGCACTCAAACTCCGGAAAACGCCAAAAAGCGAATGATGCCGAAACGCTTCCCCGAAGAGATTACCCCCTTCGGCAAAGCAAACAAAACCGCGCGGATAACGGAGCTTCCGCCCGCCGCGGCCGAATTCAGAACAAGGCTTTTATCATTTACATCCGAACTGTCGAGAATTGTTTGAGGGGTGGGGGACATTTTTTCGACCGGGAGTAACGGGTGCGTCCGGCCGCGGGCCTCAGCCGCCGGGTCCGGCGCGCAATTTGTGTTTGAAAAACGTGCTTCACCTGTTATGAAACGCGAAAATGAAAACCGGATGACCTTTCCGGCGGTTTGAGCCACCGGCCGGGGAATCCGGTTATGTGTCAACAAGAACCACGTTTTATGATGTCAATGGAGGTGGTGCGATGTCCAAAATCAAAGTCGCGAATCCCGTCGTCGATCTCGACGGGGATGAAATGACGAGAATTATCTGGAAACTCATCAAGGACAAGCTGATCGCGCCCCATCTGGACCTGCAGATTGACTATTACGATCTCGGTATCGTCAACCGGGACGCCACCAATGATCAGGTGACGGTGGATGCGGCGGAGGCCATCAAGCGGAACGGTGTCGGCGTGAAGTGCGCGACTATCACGCCCGACGAAGCGCGGGTGAAGGAATTCAACCTGAAGCAGATGTGGAAATCCCCCAACGGCACCATCCGCAACATTCTGGGCGGCGTCATCTTCCGCGAGCCCATCATTTGCCGCAACGTTCCAAGGCTGGTTCCCAACTGGACAAAACCCATCGTCATCGGCCGCCACGCCTTCGGTGATCAATACCGGGCCACGGACTTCCGCGTGCCGGGCAAGGGGCGGCTGACGGTGAAGTTCGAGGGCGCCGACGGCACGGTGATCGAGAAGGAAGTGTTCCAGTTCCAGGGCGGCGGCGTGGTGCTCAGCATGTACAATGTGGATGAGTCCATCCGGGAATTTGCCCGGGCCTCCTTCAATTATGGCCTGATGCGCAAATATCCGGTGTATCTCTCCACCAAGAATACCATTCTCAAGGCCTATGACGGGCGCTTCAAGGACATTTTCCAGGAGGTGTTCGACGCCGAGTTCAAATCCCGCTTTTCTTCCCTCGGCCTCACCTATGAGCATCGTCTGATCGACGATATGGTGGCGTCGGCGCTGAAGTGGTCCGGCGGATACGTGTGGGCGTGCAAAAATTATGACGGCGACGTGCAATCCGACACCGTGGCCCAGGGCTTCGGTTCGTTGGGGCTGATGACCTCGGTGCTGATGACTCCCGACGGGCGCGTCGTTGAGGCGGAAGCCGCCCACGGCACGGTCACCCGCCACTTCCGGGAATACCAGAAGGGTAACCCGACATCGACCAATTCCATCGCCTCGATTTTTGCCTGGTCCCGGGGGCTGGCGCACCGCGCCAAGCTGGACGGCAACGCCGAACTCTCGGCCTTCGCCGAAACACTTGAGAAGGTGTGCGTCGACACGGTGGAGGCAGGGTTTATGACCAAGGACCTGGCGCTGCTGGTGGGGCCGGATCAGAAATGGCTGAGCACCGAGGGCTTCCTCGACAAGGTTGCGGAAAACCTGAACAAAGCCGTTGCCGGTTGATGCCGGGCGGTTTTTCCGTAGTGGAGCGGGCGCCCGTGGTTTGTGCGGTTCAACAGGAGCCGGTGGTGGTTCTGGTGGAACCGCAGCTTGGCGAAAACATCGGCATGGCGGCGCGCGCCATGGCCAATTTCGGCTTGCGGGAATTGCGCCTGGTGGCGCCGCGGGACGGTGCGCCGAACGACTCCGCCCGCGCGGCGGCTGCGGGGGCGGCGCATGTTCTCGACGAGGCGCGGTTTTTCGATGACGCAAAAGGCGCGGTGGCGGACCTCACCTATGTGTTCGCCGCGTCCGCCCGGGAACGGGGGCAGATGAAACGGGTGCTGGCGCCCGCCGACGCCATGCTCCGGGCGCGGGAACTGATTGACGGCGGCAATCGTGTCGGCGTGTTGTTCGGCCGTGAGCGCAGCGGCCTCTCCAATGACGAGGTGGCTCTGGCGGATGCCCTCATCACCTTTCCGGTGGATGAGCGTTTCCCGTCGCTCAACTTGGCGCAGGCGGTGCTGTTGACAGGTTATGAGTGGCGGCGGGCGCTGGGGGCGCCGCTGCCCTTCAGCGGCGTCATGCATTCGCCGCTGGCCTCGCGAGCGACGCTGGAATCTTTTCTGACGTTTCTCGAGGAGGAATTGGACCGGCGCGGATTTTATACGCCCGACCGCAAGCCGTCGCTGACGCGCAACATGCGGGATATCTTCTACCGGCGGGAACTGCGGGAGCAGGACGTGCGGACTTTGCGCGGGATTATTAACGCCTTGATTCGGGAAGATAAGTAGTGTTATTACTTTGAACGGTCCGCATAAATCGTAACCGAATTACTGGCGGGCCGCGGGTTTCCCGAAGGCGTGTGTTTGTGAGGAGAGTGACTATGCAGATGTTGCGCTGGATGCTCGTCGGCATGCTGTGCTGCTTGCTGGAAACAGTTTCCCAGGGCGCTTCCCCGCCGCCGCCGCCGGTGTCCGGGCCGGGAAGTACAGGCGACACGACCCAGGAAGTTATCAAGCGCACGCTGGGGGATCACGGCGCGGTGGTGTATGCGTTTTACGCCGAGAACCGCGAAGGCCCCAAGCCGGTGGTGGTGTTTCTCCATCCGTGGGGAGCCAACGAGCCCTACTATTACGGCGGGTGGTTCAGCCAGCTGGCGCGCAAGGGGTTCGTCGTGCTGTTCCCGAAATATCAGGAGGTCAATGTCACGCTGAGCACTCAGGCGGGTCTGCGGGTTGTGGACCTGTTGGAAACGGCGCTCAAGGAATTGCGGAACGACCCACACGCCCAGATTGACCACGCGCGCGTCGCCTATGTCGGCCATCTTGCCGGGGCCGCGGTGGCCATGAACCTCGCTGCCGATGCCAGCAATCCGCTGCCGCCGCAGCTGATATTCGCGCTGATGCCCGGCGGCATCGCCCAGAATGAACGGGACGGCGGCATTCCGTTGGCCGATCTCAGCGATATCCCGGGGAACGTCAACATCGCGGCGCTGACCGCCGACAAGGCCAGCACCGTCACCGACAAGGTGGCGCGCCGCCTGCTCAACGAGACGACACAGGTTCCGCTCGAGCGTAAACTGTATATCAAGGTGTTTTCGGACGCCCACGGATTCCCGACGCTGTCGGCGTCCCCGGCGTCTCCCGGGTGTGCCGACGATTATTATTCCGCCGATGAACTCGACCCGCCGCGCGGCGGTGTGCAGCCTATCGAGGATGTGATGGTGCCGAACAGCGGCCGCAACAAAAAGCGGCCGGCGCCGCAGCGCAAGGCGCCGCCCCATCGCCTGGCCCTGGTTTCGGGCGAGCAGAAAACGGTGGTGCGGCAAATCGGCAACAACAAGGCCGACACGCTGGACTATTATGTGTATTGGAAATCCCTGGAAATGATGGCGAATATCGCGTTCGCCGGCGGAGACATCTCGATTCTGCAAAAAGACCCTCAGTTCATCGGCGTGGGGGTGTGGAGCGACGGTTTCCCGGTCAAGCGCCTGTGGGTGGAACTGCCCAAACCGGAATGATCCCGGTTTCCCCGGCGGGTCGGCGCCCTGGCGAAGCCCGTTCGGTCGCGGTTAAGGCGTGACTATCCAATTGACAGATTCGTGCGGATTGGATAAGCACGGGCGAAATTTTCGTTCGGAAGGGACGAACCCGTGTCTCCCCCGGTATCGTATGACGAACGCCGCCGGCGTCCACAGGCCCTTGAACGGGCCTTTTTTGTGCGCGGAGCAACTTAGCAGAAGGAAAAAACAATGCGCGTGTATTATGAAAGCGATGCGGATATCAATCTCATCAAGGGCAAGAAGGTCGCCATCATCGGTTACGGCAGCCAGGGCCACGCCCATGCCCTGAACCTGCGGGATTCCGGGGTCAAGGAAGTGGCCGTCGGCCTGCGGCCCGGGTCCGGCTCGGCCGTCAAGGCCGAGAAGGAAAATCTCAAGGTGCTGGATGTGGCGGACGCGGCAAAGTGGGCCGATGTGGTGATGATGCTCACCCCCGACGAACTGCAGGCGGATATCTACAAGGACTCCCTCGCCCCCAACATGAAGGAGGGCGCGGCGCTGTTCTTCGCCCACGGCCTGGCGATTCACTTCAACCTCATCAAACCGCGCCCGGACCTGGATGTCATCATGGTGGCGCCCAAGGGGCCCGGCCATACGGTGCGTTCCGAATATCTGCGCGGCGGCGGCGTGCCCTGCCTGCTGGCGGTGGCCAGCAATGTCTCCGGCAACGCGGTTGATCTCGGCCTGTCATATGCCGCGGCCATCGGCGGCGCCCGCGCCGGGGTGATTGAAACGACCTTCCGTGAGGAATGTGAAACCGACCTGTTCGGTGAACAGGTGGTGCTGTGCGGCGGCATCGTCGAGCTGATCCGTTCCGGTTTCGAAACCCTGGTGGAAGCCGGTTACGCCCCGGAAATGGCCTATTTCGAATGTCTGCACGAAATGAAGCTGATTGTCGACCTCATCTATGAGGGCGGCATCGCCAACATGAACTATTCCATTTCCAACACGGCGGAATACGGCGAATACGTTTCCGGCCCGCGCCTCATCAACGCCGAAACCAGGGCTGAGATGAAGCGCATTCTCAAGGACATCCAATCCGGCCGCTTCACCCGGGACTGGATGCTGGAGAACAAGGCGTCCCAGACGTCGTTCCTGGCGATGCGCCTGGCCAGCACCGAGCATCCCATCGAGGCCGTCGGCGAACGCCTGCGCGCCATGATGCCGTGGATCAAGGCCAAGGCGCTGGTGGACAAGAGCCGCAACTGAGGCACTTTCGCGTCGCAAAACCGGTATCCGCGTTTTCCGGAAACGCTCCGGTTTTTGCCTGAAGAAGCAAGTGTGCCGGGCGTCAACGGGCGTCCGGCACTTCAGTGTTGAGGGGTTCCAAAACAGAGCGTGAAAGAACACCATGGGTCAGGAACGTGACGACACCAACAAACCCAAACGCCGTTCAGTCAAGCGGATACTGTTGAAGATGTTCGTGGGGGGAGCTGTGCTCGGTGTCTTGGGTTATTTCCTGGTCAATTCATTTATCAATTCATATACCGTTGACAGAGCGTTGTTTGGTGATGGCGCATGCTCGATAGCAGAAGAGATTACAACGCTCAACCTATACATACGTCGCGCTAGTGTTTAACCGCGTAAATTAGACAATTTATTTACGATTTGCGAACCGCGCACTTCGCGCTTTTTCCACACGAAAGGTTTTGCGGTTTCGTTGTATGCATGGATGTATCGTTTGATA
>JAISTL010000259.1 GCA_031272615.1 Methylobacteriaceae bacterium
TCCAGACTTCCGCGCGGCCGGTATCCGGGCAAAGCCTCCGTGTAATTGACCAAAACTGTCGGGAATGGTTCATTTCCTCCAGATGCGCGACCTCGTGGGCGGCAAGATAATCCAGCACAAAGGGCGGCGCCAGAACAAGCCGCCAGGAAAAGCTCAGATTTCCCCCGGCGGAACACGAACCCCAACGCGAGATGGTATCCTTGACGGAAATGCGTCGTGCGGTTTTGCCGATGGACGCGGTATGCCGTGTCACGGCTTCCCGCAGGTCTCTCGCCGCCTCACGCACCAGATATTCCCGGATACGTCGCCCGACATGCTCCGGCGCCGAATGCACCACCAGGAGCGGCGGGTCAGTGGTTGTTTCAACATGCACAACGCCGCGGCCCTCGCGGCGGACAATGCGGTGTTCCACACCCCGCACCGGTATCAGCGCGTCTTCCACGAACGGTTGCGCCCGCGGCAATTTGCTGAGAGTGCTGTGCAGCCACGCCGCCCCCTGTCCGGCCAGATAACACAGGGCCTCATTCAGAGGCATACCCGGAGGAAGAGTCAATTGAGCCTCCCGCGATGTCTTCGACAGGCGTAAAATCATTCCCTTCCTGGTGCGGCGCCGTTTCAGCTTCACACGGATAACGCCGTCCGGCAGGGTGACTTCGAGGGAATCCGGTTCATTCCGGAGTTTGACGTCGCGGGAACCGAAAGACGACATGACGCGCTCACAAATTCATCTGTTGAAAACGGGCGGAAAAACCCGGTAAGGGTATCACCCCGCCCGCGCAAAGTCCATATATCCCGCTCGCAAAATCGATGAACCGGCTGAATGAGGAAGCTGAAAATGGTCGAGTACCTTCAGGCGATATTCTTGGGTTGTGTGGAAGGTTTCACCGAGTTTTTACCGGTATCTTCCACCGGTCATCTGTTGTTGGTCGGGCATTTTCTCGGGTTCGAATCCAAGGGGAAAACCTTTGAGGTGCTGGTGCAACTCGGGTCCATTCTCGCCATTCTCACGGTATATTCCGGCAGGTTGTGGGAAATCGCCCGGGCATTGCCGACGTCCGCCGAGGCCCGGCGGTTTGTGTTCGGCGTACTGGTGGCTTTTCTGCCGGCGGCGGTGATCGGCGCCCTGGCCCATTCGGCCATCAAAAACGTGCTGTTCAACACCCTATGGGTTGTCTGCCTGTCGCTCATCATCGGCGGTATCATTCTTTATTTTGTCGACAAGGCGGATTTCAAACCCCGTTATCACGACGCCACCACCTTTCCACTCCCCATGTATATCAAAATCGGCATTATCCAGTGCCTGGCGATGATTCCCGGCGTTTCACGGTCCGGGGCAACGGTGGTCGGCGCCATGCTGCTCGGCGCCGACAAACGATCCGCAGCAGAATATTCGTTTTTCCTCGCCATGCCGACCATGGCCGGGGCCTTTGCTTACGATCTTTACAAAAACCGCGGAATTCTCTCTTTCGACGATGGTCTGCTCATTGCCGTGGGCTTTGTGTGCGCGTTTATCGCCGGATGGGTTGTTGTCAGAACCTTCTTGGATTACGTCTCGCGCCACGGTTTCCGGGTGTTCGTCTGGTGGCGGCTCACCGTCGGTTTTCTGGGATTGGCCGGTTTGCTGATCTGGGGTTGAAAGGCCGAGTTCATCAGGACAACGCTGTGAAAACCGAACCGCCGGCGCAAAGCAGCATCAGCGCGGCGCGCGTTTGGCGAGAATACGCTGCAATGTGCGCCGGTGCATGTTGAGACGCCGGGCGGTTTCCGACACATTGCGGCCGCAGAGTTCAAACACTCGCTGGATGTGCTCCCAGCGCACGCGGTCGGCGGACATCGGGTTTTCCGGCAGGGGCGCCTTGTGACCGGGAAGCGCCATCAGGGCGGCGTGGATGTCGTCGGCATCGGCGGGTTTGGCGAGGTAATCATAAGCGCCGAGTTTCACCGCCGACACCGCCGTGGCGATATTTCCATAACCGGTGAGCATGATGGAGCGGGCATCGGGACGTAATTCCGCCAGATGGGCGATGACATCGAGGCCGTTGCCGTCCCCCAGGCGCATATCGATAACGGCGAATGCCGGAGCCGAAACGTCGATCTGCGCCAACCCCTCGGTTACGCTCTCGGCGACCCGCACCGAATATCCGCGACTCTCCATGGCCCGCGCCAAACGCGAAGAAAAGGGACGATCGTCATCGACAATCAAAAGGCTTTTATCGGGGAGTTTTTCAAACGCAACGTCATTCATTGTCATGGACTGTACTCGTTACCTGCTCATCGCCCCCGTCTTGCCGCGCCCGGCGGCAAAACGGATTTCACCCATTGTTATCACTGTTTCAAGCAGGCGTCCATGTACGAATGTCTTTGTGGTTATCGCCCGCTGTTTTGTAGTATTCTACCGTGTCGTGCAGAAGGAAACCGCCTTTTTCTCCGGATTCTCCGCAAAAAAGCGTTTCCGGAAGACCATCATGAGGCTTCGCGGCGCCTCAAACGTACCAGCAATTCCACGTCGATAACCTCATATCCCTCAGGGGCGACGGGAATCAACGATTGAACCGTTTCTTTCGGCAGGTCGATGAGCATCTGATCGTCTTCCACGAAAAAATGATGGTGTTCCGACGGATTGGTGTCGAAATACGCCTTGTTGCCGTCCACCATCAGCGGGCGCAGCAGGCCGGCCTCGGTCAATTGGTGCAGGGTATTGTAAATTGTTGCCAGAGAGACGGGAACCCGGGCGTGCAGAGCCTCTTCGTACAGCATTTCCGCCGTAACGTGGCGGTTGCCTTTGCCGAACAGGATCCAGGCCAGAGATATCCGCTGCCGTGTCGGCCGCAAACCCACCTGACGCAGCTTTTCCCGTACATCGGAAACCGGGCAGCCTTGTCCGGGCATGACGCCACGCGCCGGCGATCTGGCGGACATATCCCCAGATTCTTTACTTTCCATCTCGTCCATGGTCCAGAAGACTTTTTGATGCATAATACTGTGATGATAAGAAATTTCATTCAAATGCGCAAGCGGAATACGCGACAGTTCGCCGAAAATCCATGAAGCTGCGGCGTTGTAGCCTTTGAAGCCGTCACGGGCTTATGCTATCTGGATATCGCGGCCGAAAGGCACACAAGAACCAACAATGAAGGCAAAACGGCGCATTTTTCGTCTGGAACCGTCATAAAAATACGTGACTGAATGAAGAGCGTCTCATATAAGTAGGGGAATTGCCGTTCGGTCACGGGTTTCATCGTGCCGCACGGCGGTCCATAGAAAAAACAAACAATGTGAAAGGACGGATACTCGTGACGCAAAAGCAGTCGAGCTATTCATATGAGGAATTGCTGTCCTGCGGCCGCGGTGAAATGTTCGGGCCGGGAAACGCCCAGCTTCCTCTGCCGCCCATGCTGATGTTCAACCGCATTACATCCATTTCCGAAGCCGGCGGCGCCTATGAAAAGGGCCATGTGCGGGCGGAACTGGATATTGACCCCGGGCTGTGGTTTTTTGAATGCCACTTCAAGGGTGACCCGGTGATGCCCGGGTGTCTCGGTCTTGATGCCCTGTGGCAGCTGGTCGGGTTTTACCTCGGCTGGCTCGGCGAGCCCGGACACGGTCGCGCCCTTGGCCTCGGGGAACTGAAATTTTCCGGACAGGTTTTGCCGACCATCAAAAAGGTTGTGTACGGCATCGATTTCAAGCGCGTGTTCCGCTCGAAACTGGTGCTGGGAATCGCTGATGGCTGGCTGGCCGGTGACGACAAGCGTTTGTATGAAGCGAAGGATTTGCGGGTTGGTCTGTTCCAGGCTTGATCCGTTTGAATGGAAACCACCGTCCGCGAGCGGTTTTCAGGGTGTTGAAATGAGCAGGTGACGAGAAAACCGGCGCCGGTTTTGGCGCCGTAACCTGCCATTGCCCGGCAACCGCCGCAGGAGCGGAACAAAAAAGTGGAGTGAATGTCATGAGACGGGTTGTCGTCACCGGGATGGGTATCGTCTCATCCATCGGAAACAATGTTGATGAAGTCCTGGTATCGTTGAAGGAGGCGAAATCGGGCATTCGCAAGTCCGAGGATTATGAGCGGCTGAATTTCCGCTGTCAGGTCCATGGTGCGCCGCAGATTGATCCTGAAGCCCTGCTGGATCGCCGGGCGCTCAGGTTCCACGGGCGGGGCACGGCGTGGAATCATATCGCCATGAACCAGGCGATAGCGGATGCCGGGCTGGAGGAAACCGATATTTCCAACGAAAAAACCGGCATTGTCATGGGGTCAGGCGGGCCGTCGACGCGGCAGATTATCGAAGCCGCGGATATCACCCGGGACAAGGGGCCCAAACGCATCGGGCCGTTTGCCGTTCCCAAGGCCATGTCGTCCACTGCGTCGGCAACCTTGGCGGTGTGGTTCAAGATCAAGGGTATCAACTATTCCATCTCCTCCGCGTGCGCCACGTCCAACCACTGCGTCGGCAATGCCTATGAGCTCATCCGTTACGGGCGGCAGGACCTGATGTTCGCCGGTGGTTGTGAAGACCTGGATTGGTCTTTGTCCAACATGTTCGACGCCATGGGAGCAATGTCCAGCAAATATAACGATCGCCCGGAAACAGCCTCCCGCGCCTACGATGCCAATCGCGACGGTTTTGTCATCGCCGGAGGCGCCGGCGTGCTGATTCTGGAAGAGTTGGAGCACGCCAAGGCGCGCGGCGCGAAGATTTACGCGGAAATCGTCGGTTACGGCGCCACGTCCGATGGCTATGACATGGTGGCTCCTTCCGGCGAAGGCGCAGTGCGCTGCATGCGCATGGCCTTGCAGGATATCAACGGCAAGGTGGATTACATCAACCCGCACGCCACTTCGACGCCGGTGGGCGATATCAAGGAAATCGAAGCCTTGCGGGAAGTGTTCGGCGGCGCCGACAAATGCCCGCCCATTTCCGCCACCAAGTCTCTGACCGGGCATTCCTTGGGGGCGACGGGGGTGCAGGAAGCCATCTATTCACTGTTGATGATGAAGCATCGTTTCATCTGTGAAAGCGCCAACATCGAGGAACTGGATCCGGCGTTCGCCGATATGCCGATTATCCGCAAGCGTGTCGATAACGTTGACCTCGGAACGGTGATTTCCAATTCTTTCGGTTTCGGCGGAACCAACGCGACGCTGGCTTTTCAGCATCCCGACGTCTGACGTGGTTAAAGGCAACCGAAACAGAGGCTCGACAGGAGAAATGAATGTGACTGGATTGATGCAGGGAAAGCGCGGGCTCATCATGGGAGTGGCCAATGACCACTCCATCGCATGGGGTATTGCCAAAAAGCTTTCGGAACAGGGAGCGGAACTCGCTTTCACCTATCAGGGAGAGGCCGTGGAAAAACGCGTACGCTCCCTGGTGACAACTTTGCCGAAACCGGTGGACGAGCGGGTGATCCTCTCATGTGACGTCGAAGACATCGCCTCGGTGGCAACGGTATTCACGACGCTGAAAGAAGTGTGGGGAGAGCTGGACTTTCTCGTTCACGCCATCGGTTTTTCCGACAAAAACCAGCTGAAGGGCCGCTATGTGGATGTCACCACCCGGGACAACTTCATCCGCACCATGGTGATTTCCTGTTATTCCTTCACCGAGATAGCCCAGTTCGCCCTGCCGCTGATGAAGGCCGGCGGGTCCATGCTGACCCTGACCTATAACGGTTCCCAACGCGTGATGCCCAACTACAATGTCATGGGGTTGGCCAAGGCGGCCCTTGAGGCGTCAGTGCGCTATCTGGCGGCGGATCTCGGAGAGCAGGGCATCCGTGTCAATGCGGTTTCGGCCGGTCCGGTGCGGACTCTGGCGGGAGCCGGTATCGGCGACGCCCGTCACATGTTCAATTTTCAAAAGACCCATGCGCCGCTGCAGCGCAGTACAACCATTGAGGATGTCGGGGGTGCGGCATTATATCTGTTGTCCGATCTCGCTTCCGGTGTTACCGGTGAGATTCATTACGTAGATTCCGGCTATAACATAATATGCATGCCCAGGGTGGAGCGGTTGAATCAGGAAGCTGGAGGGGCATAAGACTAAAAAGACAGAACAACTCAAAGGGGCCCGTGGAGCAAGGCAAACCGGGCGCCGCAACAAAAGAACTCCTTGCGGTTTGAACTGATGGCAAAGGTAGCACCTTCCGTTATCGCGGCTGTTGCGTCCGCGAGCAACCGGATTTTTGGGTTCATCAGGGACATTCTGATGGCACAGGTTCTCGGCGCCGGACCGGTGTCTGACGCTGTGCTTGCCGCTTTCTGGATTCCCAACGCCGTGCGCCGCACTCTCGCTGAAGGCGGCCTGAATCCCGCATTCATTCCGAATTACAGCAGGTTGCTGGCAAAAAACCCGGAAAAGGCGCATGGGTTTGCCATGGCCGCGTTTTCCGGGTTGCTGGTCGTTCTGCTGGCAGTCGCCGCAATTCTCGAGGTTTTTGCCTCCGCCCTGGCGTTTTTGTTCTTTCCGGGTCTTGAAGGCGAAGCCGCGGTTCTGGCGGTGACCTACATGCGCCTGAGCCTGCCGTTGATGGTCGGAACGAGCCTGGCGGCGAATCTGGCGGCTGTATTGTTGACGGAACGGCGCATCGCCGTCGCAGCGCTGGCGCCCAATGTGGTACACATCGTCATGATTGTCACCCTCATTGCGGTGGGATACGCTGCCTTGGCTCAACCGGAACAAGGGTGGTGGGTTGCGGCGGCGGTCGGTTTTTCCGGCGTGGTTCATCTTGCCATTCTCGTTGTTGCCATGCGCAGATATTTCCCGTGGTTTCGTCTGGTTCACCCGCAGTTGAGCCGTGACGTCCGCATTTTTCTCAAGGCCACTGTTCCTACCGTGCTGATCGTCGGAACCGCCCAGACAACGATTCTCGCCGCGACCTTTGCCGCGTCTTTTTTGCCCTCCGCCGTGTCCTGGCTGTATTATGCCGAACACCTGTTTCATGTGCCGCTGGGCTTTGCCGCAGCCATCGCCGGGCTGGTGGTGCTGCCGCAATTGTCTGCGCTTTCCGCCGAAGAGAACAAGGAAGGCTGCCATCGGGCGCAAAATCATGCGGTGGAACTGTCGCTGTTGTTCAGTATTCCGGCGGCGGCCGGACTGTTCCTGCTGGCGCGGCCGATCATGGAAGTATTGTTTGAACGCGGCGCCTTTACGGCGGAAGACACCATCGGCGCTTCCCTTGCGCTTCAGGGCCTGGCTTTGGGTTTGCCTTTCGCCGCGCTTGGTAAAATCGTTTCACAAACTGTCTTTGTCGTCTCTCCGTTGCGAATGGCAGGGTTGACCAGCATTATCGGAGTCGTCACAACCTTGGTATTGGCGCTTCTGCTGTCCTGGCCGCTGGAAATATTCGGCATTACGCTTGCGGTGAGTTGCGGACTCGCGGCGCATGCTTTATCATGTGTCGTGATATTGAACAAAGCGGGCTTTTGGCGAGTGTCGACAGGGTTTCATCGTACCGTTGCATCCCACGTGTCGGCGTCCCTGGTCATGGGTCTTGGTGTATTCGGATATCTGCGTTTTGTCGGCGTTGAAAGTGTGTTCAGTCTGTTGACGGTCTGTGTTTTCGGCGCTGTTGTATTTGTAGGGGCTGCCGTGATGTTTGGTGCGGTTTCGGCGCGGGACCTCGCGGCTTTATGGCGGCACGGAAAGAGGGATTGAACGGCAATGGCACCGGCAATGGTATGGAAACCGGCTGAAAAGCCCGTAAAGAAAAGTCACGGATGGGTGTGGCTCGGCATTGTTTTCGGTGTTGCGGTTTTTGCCGGCATGACGTGGCAAATCCTCGGCGGTAAAACACCACCCTGGGATATGGATCTGTTCATGATGCTGCATCCCAAAAAGGGTGCGAATCAGTATTCCAATGTGTACGGTTTGTATTTGAGGCATTTCACGCTTCTCGGCGAACAGCCGCTGCGATATCTCGCATCGGGCCTGGTTCTTGTTTATCTGGTATGTGCCGGGCGCATTCGCGGTATTTTGTTCATGGCGGCGGTCACCATAAGCGCAACCGTATTGGACCCGTCTCTCAAGGCTTTTTTCGGTCATCCGCGTCCTGACAACGCGTATCACTATGTGCAGATGACATCCTTCAGCTTTCCCAGCGGACACTCGCTCTTGGCCATGGCCACCTGGTTCAGTTTGGCCATGTTGGCAATGTATTATTCCCGCCGGCCGCTGACCCGGGCTTTCGCTGTTTTCTACGGCCTGTTGATTCCGACGCTGGTTGGATTCAGCCGGGTCTATCTCGGGGTGCACTGGCCGTCGGATGTGTTTGCGGGCCTCGGTCTCGGTTTGGCGTTGGTGCTGTTCTGGTACCTGCTGATCATGACGACGTTTCCTGAAACCGATTATCAGGACGTCACAAAATAAACTGGCGCAAATCGGCGTTTTTTGCCAGCTTGTCGATCTGGCGACGGACATACGCGGCATCGATGGTGACGGACTCCCCGCTCCTGTCCGGGGCGGTGAAGGAAATGTCGTCAAGAACCCGTTCCAGAACAGTTTGCAGGCGTCGGGCGCCGATGTTTTCCACCGAGTTGTTGACGTCCTCGGCAACCTCGGCGATAGTGTGCAACGCGTCATCTGTGAAGGTCAGCGTCACCTCCTCGGTCGCCAGCATCGCTACCGACTGCTTGATGAGGCTGGCTTCGGTCTCCTTCAGTATCCGGTAGAAATCGTCCCGGGTCAGCGGAGCCAGTTCCACGCGAATCGGCAGGCGGCCCTGAAGTTCCGGCAGCAGATCCGACGGCTTGGCAACATGAAACGCCCCCGAGGCGATGAACAGGATATGGTCGGTTTTCACCAGGCCGTGCTTGGTGGAGACCGTCGTGCCCTCGATGAGGGGCAGCAGGTCGCGCTGGACGCCTTCCCGCGACGGGCCGGCGCCGGTGCGGTCGTGATGGGCGGTGATTTTATCGATTTCGTCGATGAAGACGATACCGTTTTCCTGGGCGGCTTTCAGCGCGTCATGGGCCAGCGCCTCCTCGTCCAGCAACTTGTCGGATTCCTCGGCGATGAGTGGCTCATAGGCGTCGCGCACCGTCACCTTGACGGGCTTGGTCCGGTTGCCGAATCCCTTGCCGAAGATGTCGCCGATGGAGATGGCGCCGACCGACGCTCCGGGCATTCCGGGAATTTCGAACATCGGCATGCCCGATGACGTGGATTGCAGCTCCAGTTCGATTTCCTTGTCATCCAGTTCGTTGTTGCGCAACTTGCGGCGGAACATGTCCCGTGTGGCGCTTCCGGCATGGCTGCCGACCAGCGCATCGAGCACCCGCTCCTCCGCCGCCAGCTGTGCCCGCGCCTCCACGCTTTTGCGCCGTTCCTGCCGGGTCATCGCCAGCGCGACATCCACCAGGTCGCGGACAATCTGCTCCACATCCCGCCCGACATAACCGACTTCAGTGAACTTGGTGGCTTCCACCTTGAGAAACGGCGCGTTGGCGAGTTTTGCCAGCCTGCGGGCGATTTCCGTCTTGCCGCAGCCTGTCGGGCCGATCATGAGAATGTTCTTCGGCGCAACCTCTTCCTTCAGCGGCCCTTCGAGCTGCTGGCGGCGCCAGCGGTTGCGCAACGCAATGGCAACCGCCCGTTTGGCATCGTTTTGACCGACGATATAACGGTCGAGTTCGGAAACGGTTTCACGGGGAGAAAAGGAAATCATGGTATGTCTCTTGCGGAAGGAAGGGGCGGGCCGATCATCTAACCGGCGAATGAAACGACCGCCTCGCGGATGAGAGCGACCCCGGCGAGAAAATCATCGATATCCATGGCCTCATGCGGGTTGTGGGAGCCGTGTTCATTGCGGACGAACACCATCGCCGAGGGAATGCCGCTTTGGGCAAACACCGCGGCATCGTGTCCGGCGCCGCTCGGAACCGGTTCATCCGATATGCCCAGAACCACGGCCGCTTGACGCAGGCGCTCCGTCCACCCGGCGTCCAGAGTTGCCGGGGCGGAATCGATGCGGTTGTCAAACCGGAACGCCACCCCGCGTTCCTGTTCCACATCCTGCGCCAACTGTTTGAACGCGGCATGATAGGCCTCCAGAGTGGCCTTGTCCTGGCTGCGGATATCCACACTGAAGCTGACAAAGCCCGGAACCTTGGCAATGGCGTGTTCCTTCGGGTCGGTGCCGAAGACCCCGAATGTCACCACAAGGTCCCGGCGCTGTTTCAGGTAGTCGTTCCAAAGCCGGTCGGCGCGCATCATCAAATCGCCGGCGGCAAACACCGCGTCCTTGCGCAGTTCCTTGGGAGTCGCGCCGGAATGGGCGGCCTCGCCAACACCCTCAACACGCTTGTGACGCACGTTGCCGCGGATGCCGGACACAACGCCGGCCGGTTGTTTGCGGGCGATGAGCAAAGGCCCCTGTTCGATATGCAGTTCCAGCCACGCTCCCACCGAAGCCGGGTCCAACAGCTTTTCACCACGCTCGATCTTATCCACCGGCAGGCCGGTTTGCCGCATGGCGTCCTTCAATGTCACGCCGTCGGCGTCTTTCAGGGCGAGGTCGGCGGCGGCAATCCGGCCCATGAGGGTGAGCGACCCCATATACGCCTTGCCGAAACGCGAACTTTCCTCCCCGCGCAATCCGTACGCCTTGAGAGTTCTCTTCGGAACAATTCCCGCCCGTTTGAGCCCGGCGAGAATCAGCAGGCCCGCCAGCACCCCGGCGGCGCCGTCGAAATTTCCGCCCTGGGGCACCGAGTCGAGGTGCGAACCGATGAGAATCGGCGGCGCCTGACGGTCCGCTCCTTCGAGGGTCATCACCAGATTTTGCGCCTCGTCCCGCGACACCGCAAGACCAAGCGCCCGGGCTTCCTCCCCGACAATATCCTGAGCCTTGGTTTCCAGCGGACTGAAGGCCGGGCGGCTGATACCGACTCCGTCAAACGTTGCCTCCCGCAACGCCGAAAGCAGTTTTTCGCTGAGGCGGAGATCCTCACCGTAATCTTTGGATGAACGCCACAAGGCTGCGGCGGTTTGATCTGAAATCGACATTGTTGGTATATCCTTTGGAAGCAATGAACGGTAAAAGTTGAAGGGACGCCGTCTCATATAGGTATTGACCGCGATTTTGTGAATTGGTTATAGCAAATCCGGTTCTTTGGAAAGTCCAATTGAATGTCGCCGCGATACTTCCCCCCGAAGACCGGAAAAACGGAAGCGCCGGCGACGCCGAGGAGAACTGAAATGAGTGACCGATTCAAACCCAAAGGGCCGTCCCAGCGTCAGCAGCGCGTGGCCGAGCTGGTGCGCCACGCCTTGGCGGAGATCGTCGCCCGTGGCGAAATCCACGCGCCCGAGCTGACAAAATTCTATCCCTCCTTCCAAGAAGTGCGCATGTCGCCGGATTTAAAGCTGGCGACGGTTTTTGTCTCGGCCCTGGGACAGAAGGACAGCGCGGCCCTGCTTGCGGTTCTGAATGCCCGTCAGAAGATTCTGCGGCACCTGGTGGCGGAAAAAATCAACCTGCGCTATGCTCCCGATTTGCGGTTTCGTCTTGACGACACCCTGGACGAAGTCTCGCGCATCGAGACTCTGCTCCATTCCGACAAGGTGCGGGCGGATTTGGAAAAACCGGCGGATATTGAGTTGCAGGACACCGAACATGAAGACTGAACCCGTTGAACCCCGTCCGCCGAAACGCGACGTACACGGTTGGGTTGTTCTCGACAAACCGGCGGGAATCACCTCCACCCATGCCGTTTCCGTCGTCCGGCGGGCATTCCGCGCCAAAAAGGCCGGACACGCCGGAACCCTGGATCCGCTGGCCTCCGGGGTTCTGCCGATTGCTCTGGGCGAGGCGACCAAAACCGTCCCCTATATTGTCGACGGCAAGAAGAGCTATCGTTTTGTCGTTCAATGGGGGGCGGAAACCGACACCGACGACGCCGAAGGCCGGGTCACCGCCGAGAGCGCAAACCGCCCGGACAAAACGGACGTCGAAGCATTGCTTCCAGAGTTTTCCGGAACCATCGAACAGATTCCGCCCCGGTTCTCGGCGGTGAAAATCCAGGGCGAGCGCGCTTATGACCTGGCGCGGGACGGGCAGGAGGTAGACCTCAAGCCCCGTTTGGTGGACATCGAACGTATTGCTCTGGTGGAACACAAAGGCGAGTGTTCGGTGATGGAAGTGGACTGCGGCAAGGGGACGTATGTGCGCGCCATTGCCCGGGACATGGGGCGGCGGCTCGGTTGTTACGGCCATATCGCGGCGCTCAGGCGCACATGTGTCGGCGTGTTTGACGAAGAGCGCGCCGTGAGCGTCGAGACGGTTCAGGAAAAAGGCGACGAAACCCTGTTGCCGGTTCACGCCGCGCTCGAAGGTCTGACAATGGTCCAGGTGCTTCCGGCCCAGAGCCAGCGGTTGGCCCAAGGGCAACCGGTGATTCTGCGCGGTCGCGATGCGCCGGAAAGTGGAGCGGTTTACGCCATGTTTGGTGGAGTTCTCATAGCGGTCGGCGATGTGCTGAACGGAGAGCTGCATCCCGTGCGGGTGTTCAACCTGCCGCGCTGACAGGAAAATCCGCGTGTTCCGGTTTTCAATCGGTTTACCATTTGAAAGCAAACCCTGCCTGGCCGGTGATGGCCCACGAGTCCGCGAAGTGTTCGAGGCTGGTGCGGGAATCGGTTTCGATGAAAATTCGGTAACGGCCCGCCGCCCACGAATGGGAAAAGCCCAGGCCGAGACCGCTCCACAACCGCACGGTGTCATTTTTCAGGTCGGTTCCCGCAAGGCTCAGCGTCGTCGATCCGAAAAACTCATAAAACAGGTTGCCGATGCCGTAGAAGCGGTTTTCAGCGGTTTCACCCTTTTGATCAACCGATGCGGCGTGCCTTTCCGCAGCCAGCCCCAGTCGCCCGCGCAGCCGTTCAGCGTTGCCGGGCACATAGCGGTTGCCGAACCGGTCGTTGAAGGATTGGACATCAAGGGATCCGTATGTGAGCTGCGCCTGTGAAACAAGCGACCACGCATCGCTCACGGCGAGTTCCCGTCCGCCCTCGACGGAAAACGCCCAGCCGAAAGCGGATGCACCCGTCGCCAACTGCCCGAGGATTTCAGAAGAGAGGTCGCTGTCAAACCATAGGGTCTTTTCCTGGACATCCACGTAGAGTCCCGAATCGCTCATCCATGTCAGAGTCATCCCGAAACCGTATCGTTCGGTATCGATTGATCCGTTGCCGAACCACGAATCCGTCCGTGCGGCGGCAGATCCGTACGCCGCGTTTACACCGGCCGTCACGCTATTGGTGTCGTTGTCCAAAAGCGGAACGTCCAAACCGCCGCGCAGTTGCCAACCGTTGCCATGGGTAGAAACGCCGGTGGACGATTCCGCCGGCTCAAACCGATCTGCGGATCCGCGGACGTCAACCCATAGAAACGGAATCGGCGTCTCCGTTTTGGAAAACGGCTCACCCATATCTTTCAGCGCCCCATCCACCGCCGTTTGAACAGGCCGGTATGCCTGGGCGCTGCCGGGGACTCCGGTCCACACTCCCTCAGGGCGCCTCCGTGCGCGCTGCCCGAAAGTTTCCATCTCCATAACCGACGCCATGAGCGTCGGCACATACGCTTCGGCGACCGGTGCATAGGGTTGATAAAGCGGCCCGGCCGGGCAGGGCGGGTCATTCTTGGTACAACCGTTCGCCGGGCAGGGTTCGGAATGAAGATACCAGTCACCGCCCGATTTCCATAAGGTGTATGCGAACGCCCCGGCAATGACGGCCTCTTCTCCGGCCGTTGTCACATAATCGCCGGCGAGGTCGAAGACTCCCGACGACAATCCGTCTACCTGGACCACCCGGATGCCGTCAGCGGTGGTGGGGACGCCGGTACCGGTAAAACCGGAAACATGCAGAGTTGTGGTGCCGGAGGTATTGCCGCCGATATGCAGCAGGTCCGATGGTGAGGACTCATCGCCGAAAGCTGTGTGCATATAGATATGCCCGTCATTGCCGATATAGTCTCCGGTGATTGTCAGCGTACTGAAGGCTGACCCGGCGGGTGGGAAAAATCGGATGCGGCTGTCGGAAAGCGTTAAATTACTGACAACTCCGTGCGCCTCCTGCCATTCCGATCCATTGACCATGACAAGATTGAGTTGTGCGTAGTCCGCCGCTATCCGGGCTTCGCCGCTGAATGACGAATGGTCCGCCTTGACCGTGAGGCTGGAAACAGCTCCCCCGCCGCCGGGTACCTCAAAGGCAATCCCGTTGGAGGAATTGGGGGTCGCACCTTGCAGCGTCACGTTGACGGGCGCGGCGGTCGCCGGGAAAACCATCAATATTGACAAAGCCGGCAAGAAAGGCAGCGCCGTGCGATAACGGAGCGGTGTGAGACCGGGTGTTTTGAGGAATCGCCCGATGCAGGGGACGTTCTCGAGAAGCGGGAGGCACATCGAAACACCTGATGCCAATGACCGGAAAAAAGGTTGTATCCCGCGGTGCTTCGGGCGTTGCGCCGCAATGATTTCAAGTGTCTCCATCCGATGAGACATCGTTTGAGCCGACCTGAAGAGTTCACCGGGAAACCGGAAAAAGAAAAAGATTTTCGCACGAAGCACCACAGAGAAGTTTATTCGAAGATGGTTAACAATGTCCTTCTTTCCGGCTGGGGAAATGCCCGGCCATGCGCCGGTAGTCCGCCCGAGTTCCGCCACTTCCAACGGAACAAAGGCGTTCAGCACATTCTCCCGTGACTGGGCGTGAAGACTCCATCCGAGCTGCAAATCAAACAGATTCTCGCGGCGATTTTTGAAAAACAGATTCCCACGTCGATGAAAGCGCATTATAAGGCGCCAAGATTCCGGGGAAGGCCGCCGGGCCGGTCCGGACGATACGTTACCCCAATTGGAAATCCGTCAAGTTTCAACACCATGTCCAGCACATCCGAGAAAACCCCCGTCGAACGATACAATCCGAAGGTTGCCGAGCCGAAATGGCAGGAACAATGGCTGTTAAACCGCCTCTTCGCCTGCGCCAATGACGACCCTCGCCCGAAATACTATGTGTTGGAGATGTTTCCGTATCCTTCGGGCCGCATCCACATGGGCCATGTGCGCAACTACACCCTGGGGGATGTGGTCGCCCGTTACAAGCGGGCCCGCGGCTTCAACGTGCTCCATCCCATGGGGTGGGACTCCTTCGGCATGCCCGCCGAAAACGCCGCCATGGAACACAAGGTGCACCCCAAGGAGTGGACCTACGCCAACATCGCCGCCATGCGCAAACAGCTGCAGTCCATCGGCTTTTCCCTGGATTGGGACCGTGAACTCGCCACCTGTGACGTCTCCTATTACCGGCACCAGCAAAAGATGTTCCTGGATTTCGCCAAAAAGGGCCTGGCCTATCGCAAGGCGTCCAAGGTCAACTGGGACCCGGTGGATCAGACCGTTCTCGCCAACGAACAGGTGATTGAAGGCCGCGGCTGGCGTTCCGGCGCCGTTGTCGAAACCCGGGAGCTGACCCAGTGGTTCTTCAAAATCACCCGTTTTTCCGAGGATTTGCTGGAGAAACTGGATAGTCTCACCGGCTGGCCGGAAAAGGTTCGCCTGATGCAGAACAACTGGATCGGCCGTTCCGAAGGCCTGATGGTGCGCTTCGCCCTCGATGGGGAAAGCGCGAAAAAGGCCGGCGTTGAAGCCGAGGAACTGACGGTGTTCACCACCCGTCACGACACGCTGTTCGGCGCCCGGTTCATGGCCGTGGCCGCTGACCACCCGCTGGCCAAGGCCGCGTCGGAGCATAACCCCGAGCTCGCGGCGTTCTGCGACGAGTGCCGCCGGGTCGGCACTGCCCAGGAGAACATCGACAAGGCGGAAAAGAAGGGCTTCGACACCGGCATTCGCGCCAGACATCCCTTTGACCCCGAATGGACCCTGCCCGTCTATGTCGCCAATTTCATCCTGATGGATTACGGAACCGGCGCCATTTTCGGTTGTCCGGCCCATGACCAGCGCGACCTTGACTTTGCCAACAAGTACAATCTCGGCAATACCGTTGTCGTCTGCCCCGAGGATCAGGACCCTGAGACGTTTATTGTCACCGACACCGCTTATGTCGGCGACGGACGTATTGTCCATTCCCGGTTCCTGGATGGTCTCAGTGTCGCCGACGCCCAGGAGGAAGTGGCCAAACGCCTGGAAAAGGAAGAGTTCAACGGCGCTCCCGTCGGAACCCGCCGGGTCAATTTCCGCCTGCGCGACTGGGGCATTTCCCGCCAGCGGTATTGGGGCTGCCCGATTCCCATGATCCACTGCGAACACTGCGGCGTTGTCCCGGTTCCCGAGACGGATCTGCCGGTCACGCTGCCCGAGGATGTCACCTTCGATCAGCCCGGTAATCCGTTGGATCGCCACCCGACATGGAAACACGTCAACTGTCCGCAGTGCGGCGCCAAGGCACGGCGGGAAACCGACACCATGGACACCTTTGTCGATTCCTCCTGGTATTTCGGCCGTTTCACCAATCCCCATCTCGAAACGGCGCCGCTGGACCGGGCCACCTGTGACCACTGGCTGCCGGTGGATATCTATATCGGCGGCATCGAACACGCCATCCTGCATCTGCTCTATTCCCGGTTTTTCACCCGGGCCATGCGCGAGATCGGCCTCACCGCTCTCGACGAGCCGTTCAACGGGCTGTTCACCCAAGGCATGGTGGTACACGAGGCTTACGGGCGGGAAGCCGGCGGCCACTGGGACTATATCCTGCCGGAGGATGTGCGCATCGAATTCGTTGACAATGAACGCAAGGCGTTCCATCGCGGCGACGGCGGGCCGGTGACGATTCTCGGTATCGAGAAGATGTCCAAATCCAAGAAGAACATTGTCGATCCCGATGAAATCGTCGGGTCCTACGGCGCCGACACCGCACGCTGGTTCATGCTGTCGGATTCTCCGCCGGAACGGGATGTCATCTGGACCGAGGAGGGCGTTCAGGGCGCCTTCCGCTTTGTGCAGCGGGTCTGGCGGCTGGTGCATGAGCTGAAAGCGCGGGCCGGTAACGCTGAAATCAATCCGCAGGCGCCCTTCGGACCGGTCGGCTTGTCGGTGCGCAAGGCGGCGCACAAGGCGCTGGCCAACGTCACCGATGACATCGAACGGTTGCGCTTCAATCGCTGTGTCGCCCACGCCTATGATCTCGCCAACAATCTCCAGGAGGCCCTGGCGGCTCCGGTGAACAGCGAGGCGCATCTTGACGCCGCCTTCCGCGAGGCCGCGTTCATTCTCCTCACCATCATCGCGCCGATGATGCCGCACCTGGCCGAGGAGTGTTGGGAAGTATTCGGGTTTGAAGGATTTGCCGCCGCCGCCCCGTGGCCCGCGGCGGATCGCGCCCTGCTTCAGGAGGACAGCATCACGCTGCCGGTTCAGATTAACGGCAAGAAGCGGGCGGATGTTGTGGTTCCCCGCAACGCCGGTGCCGCCGAGGGGGAAGCCCTGACTCTTGCCGTACCGGACGTTCAGCGTATTCTCGCCGGGCGCCCGCCGAAAAACGTTATCGTTGTCCCCGGGAGGATTGTCAATGTTGTCGCCTGACCGCAGAACGGTTTTGCAACTCGCTGTTACGGCGCTGGGCAGCGCGGCGTTGTCGGGGTGTTTCCGGCCGCTCTACGGCACGAGCGGGACCGGAGACAATATTGCCGGGGTTCTGGCGTCAATTGAGGTTGAGCCGTTGGATCTGCCCGGGGACGATGAGTATCTTGGACATGTGGTGCGGACCGAGTTGATTTCGTTATTGACGGCACACGGCGCCTATGCCGGCGAACCCAAGAGGTACAAATTACGCCTGACTTATA
>JAISTL010000267.1 GCA_031272615.1 Methylobacteriaceae bacterium
CATGTCCGACGCTTGCTTCAGGCATCGGGAGATTTATTTTGTCTGAAAATTCGGCGTTGTGTCCGTTTCCCCCAGGGGTTCTCACGGAAGCACGAATCGATGTCAGGAGGTCAGTGTGAAAAGAACCTATCAGCCCAGCAAGCTTGTCCGCAAGCGGCGGCACGGTTTCCGCGCCCGCATGGCAACCCGTAACGGCCGCAAGATTATTTCCGCCCGCCGCGCCCATGGCCGCAAGCGGCTTTCGGCGTGATCCGGCGCTGAACAAGGATGGCCGCATTTGGACCGTAATTCCGGCGACACGTATCGCGGCAATCCCGTCGGGCGTCTCAGGAAACGAACCGAATTTTTGGCCGCTGCGTCCGGTCGTCGTTATCGGTCCGATATCATGACGATTCAGGCCATATCCCGCTCTTCCGACGGTATGGGGTTGCGGCTGGGTCTGACGGTCACCAAGCGGGTCGGAAACGCCGTCGAGCGCAACAGAATCAAGCGGCGCCTGCGTGCCGCGTCGGCATTGGCGCTTCCTCCGCACGCCGACCGGGACACCGATATGGTGATCATCGCCAGAAGGCCTGTCCTCGATATTGATTTTAAAGAACTCACCGGCGCGTTAGCCAAGGCCGCGGCGGTTATTTTATACAGCGGGCGACGTCTTCGCGACTAGAAAGAACATGCCGCAGGTCATCCATGGGTAGCGAGAACAAAAATCTTCTCCTTGCGGTCATTCTGTCCCTCGGCGTCATTTTCGTATGGCAGACATTCATCATGATGCCCGAACAGGAGCGCCAGCAACAGGCTGCCGAGCTTTTGCAGAGCCGGCAGACCGGCGAACCCGGCGGGACCACCATACCCGGAGTCGTTCCCGCCTCGTCCGGCGCTTCCGTCGGCACCGCATCCGTGGCGACCACCCCGTTCACCAGCCGCGACGAGGCTCTGAAGGCAGGGCCCCGCGTGCGCGTCGACACCCCGTCGATGGAAGGGTCCATCAATCTGGAAGGCGCCCGGTTCGATGATGTCAAGTTGAAGAAATACCGGGCCACCATCGACCCGAACAGCAGCGAGATTATTCTGTTTTCTCCCAAAGGCACCTCCCGCTCCTATTTCGCGAGTTTCGGCTGGTTGAGTGCCGGCAGCATCGATGTTCCAGGTGAAAAGACCCTGTGGACATCCGATAACTCCGAGTTGACGCCACAATCTCCTGTCACCCTCACGTGGACAAATCCGTCCGGCGTCGTGTTCCAGCGCAAAATCAGCGTGGACGACAAGGCGCTGTTCACCATCGAAGACACCGTGAACAACCCGTCCGCCTCGCCGTTGAACCTCTACGCCTACGGCCTGCTGTCGCGGCTCATCCCCCGGGATGAAGTTGCGTCCTACGGCATTTCCCATGAAGGCGCCGTCGGCTCGCTGGACAACAAGCTGCAGGAATACCCGCTGAGCAAGCTGGAAGAAGAAAAGCCCGTGGAAGGGCGGGCGGCGACCGGTCATGAATGGAAAGACGTCACGGGCGGTTACGTCGGTATTACGGAAAAATATTGGGCCTCGGCCATCATCCCCAACCAGGATGTCCCCTATACCGGCGTCTTTTCCGTTTCCAAGGTTGGCGACCAGAAGTTTCTTCAGTCCGACATCATGAGCAGCGAGGTCACCGTTCCGGCGGCGGGCAGCGCCTCCTACACCCTGCGCCTCTTTGCCGGCGCCAAGGAAGTGGCGACCATCGACGGCTATTGGCGGCAGTACAACATCACGTTCTTCGACAAGATTATCGACTGGGGCTGGTTCTACTACATCACCAAGCCGTTGTTCCTCGTGCTCAACTATTTCCATCAGTTGTTCGGCAATTTCGGCTTGTCCATTTTGTTCGTCACCGTGCTGCTGAAAATCCTGTTTCTGCCGTTGGCCAACCGTTCCTACGTCTCCATGGCGAAGATGAAGATGCTGCAGCCGGAGATGAACCTTATCAAGGAACGCTACAAAGACGACAAGCAGGAACAGCAAAAGGCCATGATGGCGCTGTGGAAGAAGGAGAAAATCAATCCCGCTGCCGGTTGCTGGCCGATGTTCATCCAAATTCCGGTGTTCTTTGCGCTGTACAAGGTGCTGTTCGTCACCATCGAAATGCGCCACGCACCATTCTACGGTTGGGTGCATGATCTCGCCGCGCCGGACCCGACGTGCCTGTTCAATCTGTTCGGCTTGCTGCCCTATGATCCGCTGACACTTCCCACCATCGGCCCGATTATTTCGGATTATGCCCGCCTTGGCGTCTGGCCGCTGTTGATGGGCATGACGATGTGGCTGCAGATGAAAATGAACCCCGAACCCACCGATCCGGTGCAAAAACAGATGTTCGGCTGGATGCCCATCATTTTTACCTTCATGTTGGGCAGTTTCTCCGTCGGTTTGGTAATTTACTGGACATGGAACAATTTTCTGTCGCTCATTCAGCAGGGATGGATCATGAAGCGTCACGGCGCCAAAATCGAGCTCTGGAGCAATCTGTCCTCCACCTTCAAGCGGAACAAAAAGGATGCGCCCGCCGCAAAATGACGCTTTCGCGATGGCTGCCCCCTCGGGAAGCGCGCCCATGACGCACGACGGGAACCGGGAAGAGGAAGCGTTTCAGGAATCCGGCCGCAAGCTGTTTGCCGGTCCGGTGGAATTCCGCCACGCCGCGGAGACCGTGGCGGCGCTTCCGGTGGAGTCGGTGCCGGAGATTGCCTTCGCCGGACGCTCCAATGTCGGGAAATCCAGTCTTGTCAACGCGCTGACGGGGCGTAACGCCCTCGCCCGCATTTCCCGCACGCCGGGGCGCACCCGGCAATTGAATTTCTTTGACGTGAACGGACGTTTGACTCTCGTCGATATGCCCGGATACGGGTTTGCCGCGGCGCCCAAACAGCAGGTTTCCGCCTGGACATCGCTTATCCGCGCCTATCTCGGCGGCCGCGCCACCTTGGCCCGGGTCTATCTGCTGATTGACGCCCGGCACGGCTTCAAGCCTGTCGATGAAGAGATTCTGACCCTGATGGACCGAGCCGCCGTGTCCTATCAGGTGATTCTGACCAAAACCGACGCTCTCGACCGCAGTGCGCTCTCCGCCGTTCTGGCACGGACGGAGCGCTTTATCGCCAAGCGACCGGCGGCGTTCCCCCGTGTGATACCGACGTCCGCCCGTTCCGGCGCGGGAATCGCCGATTTACGCGGTTCCATCGCCCGTCTCCTGGCCGAGCGCAGTGTGCCCCTATGACCCGAAGCTTCTTGCAGTAAAGAGAACAGCCATGTCCCACAGTGATACCGTAAACGCGCGCCTACCGCGGGGGTTTGTTGACCGCGGCCGTGAAGAACTCGCCGCATCGGAGCGCATGTTGTCGGTTATCCGCCACACCTTTGAGCTTTACGGATTTGAGGCGCTGGAAACGCCGTTTATCGAATACACCGACGCGCTCGGCAAGTTTCTGCCTGATCAGGACCGCCCCAATGCCGGCGTTTTCTCCTTTCAGGATGATGATGGGCAATGGCTGTCGCTGCGCTACGACCTCACCGCGCCTCTGGCGCGTTTTTTCGCTGAGCATTTCGACTCGTTGCCGAAACCCTACCGCTCGTTCCGCACCGGCTGGGTGTTCCGTAATGAAAAACCAGGACCAGGGCGATTCCGGCAATTCATGCAATGCGACGCCGACACGGTGGGCGCGGCGTCCGTATCCGCCGATGCCGAAATTGCCATGATGGCTGCGGACACTTTGGAGCGGGTGGGGATTCCGCGCGGGGACTATGTGTTTAAAATCAACAACCGCAAGGTGCTGGACGGCGTTTTGGAAACCATCGGTCTCGGGGGGGAGGACCGCGCGTCTCAGCGTCTCACGGTGCTGCGCGCCATTGACAAGCTCGATCGTCTCGGCTCCGGCGGAGTTGCCCTCCTGCTTGGCGATGGCCGCACCGACGAAAGTGGTGATTTTACCCGTGGCGCCGGGCTTTCGCGCGAAGCCGCGAACCGGGTGCTGGAATTCACCGCCGCCTTGGGTTCGGATGCCGCTGCCACCCTCGCCAATCTGAGCCGCGTTGTCCAGGGGTCGGCCCGTGGAGAGGAGGGGGTGGCCGAGCTGGAGGAAATCGCCATGCTCACTGCGGCGTCCGGCTACGGCGATGGTCGCATTGTCATCGATCCGTCGGTGGTGCGCGGCCTCGAGTATTATACCGGCCCGGTGTACGAGGCGGAGCTGACCTTCACCGTCGCCGATGAAAACGGCCGTCCGGTGCGCTTCGGCTCGGTGGCGGGCGGCGGACGTTATGACGGGCTTGTCGGGCGGTTCCGCACCGAGCCGGTTCCGGCGACCGGCTTTTCCATCGGCGTGTCACGGCTGGTGAGCGCGTTGCAGCTCGTCAAAAGCCCTCTGGTGACCGGGGCGCATACCCCCGGTCCGGTTGTCGTTTTAGTGCTGGATCGCGCCGAAACCGCGCGTTATCAAGCTCTCGCCGGCCGCCTGCGCCAAGCGGGCATCCGCGCTGAAACCTATCTCGGCACATCGGGGATGAAGGCGCAGATGAAATACGCTGACCGGCGCAACAGCCCCTGCGTGTTGATTCAGGGCTCCGACGAACGCACCCGCAACGAAGTTCAGGTCAAAGACCTCATCGAAGGCGCCAAAGCCGCCGAATCCATCGCCACCAACGCCGAATGGAAGGCGGCGCGCCCGGCGCAGTTCTCCGTGCCGGAATCCGACCTCGTCAGCGCCGTACAATCGGTGCTGGCCCGACATTTCGAGTGAGGAGCAGGCCGATGGTGCGCCCTTCGGAAAACGATAAGTCCATTCTCCACAACTTGCCCCCGACGGAGAAACGCGCAAGTGCAAACCACGACCGTAGTAGTCCGGAATGTCGTACGGTTTATCCTTTGGCTTCGCATTCCGGCAGTCAAGGTCGCCCCGTATCCTTGGTTTATCGGTGTTGGGCATTTTGTGGGTATCCTGATTTGTGGGTATATCGAATACCATCAAAAATACCCACAATGTCAATGGACAATCTTGGACAACAAAATACAAAGAAAAACAGGAAATCGTTATATTTCCTTGTTTTTCTTACACAATATTGGACGATACAGGATGAGTTTGGAGGGGGTACTGGTGCTGCCAGACAGGATTGAACTGTCGACCTCTCCCTTACCAAGGGAGTGCTCTACCACTGAGCTACGGCAGCTTGAAAACGGCGCGATACGTCGCGGCGCAGGCAGCCTTACTGCCATAGCGCCGCCCGGAAGGCAAGCGGGATTTGATGGTGAGAGAGGGTTTTTTGCTGCCTTTTTCCTGCTTAATTCTCTGAAGAGTGTCTCCCGCTTTTGGCCAGGAACTGCATTGCAGCCTTGCAAAGCGGCGGCACGTCGCTGTAAAGACGCTGGGATTCGGCGGCGGGCGTCGCTGGCCGCATATTGTTCGGGAAGGAACCATCATGCCCCATCTCCTCAACAGTCGTTCGCCGGATTTTGAAGCCGCCTTCACCCGCCTGCTGGCGTTGAAGCGCGAGGCCTCCCGCGATGTCAATGACGCAGTGCGCGCCATCATTGACGATGTGCGCCTTCGCGGTGATGAAGCGTTGTTGGAATACACCCTGCGTTTTGACCGGCTGCCGCTGACGCCGGAACGGCTGCGTGTCGGGGCTGACACGGTGCACGAGGCTACGGAGAAGGTTCCTGCCCCGGTGCTGGAGGCGCTGAAACTGGCCAAGGCGCGTATCGAAGCCTTCCACACCCGCCAGAAGCCGCAGGACCACGAATTCACCGATGCGGAAGGGGTGACCATGGGCTGGCGCTGGACAGCGGTGGACTCCGCCGGTCTCTATGTGCCCGGCGGCAGCGCCTCCTATCCCTCATCGGTTTTGATGAACGCCGTACCCGCCAGAGTCGCCGGTGTTGCCCGCTTGGTGATGTGCGTACCCTCTCCCGACGGTGAACTGAACCCGGCAGTTCTGGCTGCCGCCCACATCGCGGGAATTGATGAAATCTACCGTGTCGGGGGAGCCCAAGCCATCGCCGCACTGGCTTACGGCACGCGGACCATTGCTCCGGTCGCCAAAATCGTGGGCCCCGGCAATGCTTATGTCGCTGCCGCCAAGCGCCATGTGTTCGGCGTCGTGGGAATTGACATGATTGCCGGGCCTTCGGAGGTGTTGGTCGTCGCCGATGCGTCGGCCCGAGCCGAGTGGGTGGCCCTTGACCTGCTGGCCCAAGCCGAACACGATTGTGCCGCCCAAGCCATGCTGATCACCGATGACGCCGCGTTTGCCGACGAGGTGGCGCGAGCGGTGGAGAAGGCCCTTGAAACGCTGCCGCGCAAAGCCATTGCCGGTGCCGGCTGGCGGGATTTCGGGGCGATTGTTGTGGTCGGCGAGCTGACCGAGGCCGTGCCGCTCATCAACCGCATCGCACCGGAACACCTGGAGCTGGAAACCGGATGCGCCGAAACATTACTGCCGCACATCCGCAATGCCGGGTCCATCTTCCTCGGCGCCTACACTCCCGAAGCGTTGGGGGATTATGTCGCCGGGCCCAACCACATCCTGCCCACCGCGCGTTCGGCGCGCTTTTCCTCGGGACTGGGAGTGATGGATTTCATGAAGCGTTCATCGGTGCTGAAATGCCGCCCGGATTCGGTGAAGGCCATCGGACCGACTGCCGTCGAACTGGCCCTGAGCGAAGGCTTGCATGCCCACGCAATGTCAGTGCAGGCACGGTTGGAGACGGGCGCGGACGCAAACAGGTGAAGCATACCGTTGGAATACAACAGGATATGCGGCGGGCACTCTTGGATCACCCACCGGCGGGGAGGATGACTCCGTTTCTCGCTCTATCGCGCGGTTTGGGCCTTGCGCACCAGAGCGATGAAACCGGCGCGTTCGCCGGAGCGGTCTTCCCCTTTCGCGGCTTCGGCCATGGCGAGTACATCGCTGAACGTCAAAGAACCGGTACGCTTTCCGCCCTTGACCAACTCGGCGAAGGAGGCGACGGCAACGGCGAAGCGCGCATCGGCGGGCGCGGCACCGAAGGTCTTGTACTCCTCGGCCGGAGTGACTACCTCCGCCGAATAGGTGGCAGTGGAAGCCTCCGGCAGCTTGTAGCGCATGTTGACGACGCCGTATTCCGTTGCGGCGGGTTCGGTTGCGACGGCGGAGGGTATTGCGTCCGACGCCGGCAGAAGTTCGAACATGGCGGTCACGGTGTATCCGGGGCCGATATCACCGGCACCCGCCGCGTCATCGCTGAACCCGCGTTCAGCGGGCGGACGGGCGTTGTAGCCGACCAAGCGGTAGCCCGATACCATCCCCGGGTTGAATTCCACGTGTACCTCGACATCTTCGGCAATCGGCGCGCCGGCGGGAGTTGCTCCATTCACCGCGCCGGCGGGGGCATAACCCCTGATGCCGATAAGCAGGAGTCTTTCATCCTTGCGCCACGGGCTCGGTATGACCGATACCGTTGTCTTGAAGGGTCTGTCGGCGGACGCCGGGGTGGGGTAGTTGTAGGAGAAATGGTTGACGCAAGCGGCGGTGCGCACTGATGATTCGGGCGGAAGACGGTGATTTTCCAGGGACTCGCGCAAGGCGAAGTACGAGGCGGTATCCACCTCGAAGGGAACAGGGGAGAACGGCTCCCGCGCCACGGCAATGAACCCGTCGGGGCTGACCGACTGGGGGTTGTCGCCATCCGGCGAGCGCCGGTAGGTGTCGGCGGCGGCAAGCCGAACGGAACCGTAGGGGACCGTTTGCGCGGCGCGCACAAACGCATAACGGCGGTTTCCCAAGCGTGCGTCCGGAATCATGTCATCACGGAATACGGCGATGACGGGATCATGGTCCGTGTCCTGCAGCGGCGCGGCATCAGCCGATGCCAAGGCCGAATTTGCTTCCCGGGTGAAGCTGTGAGCGTTATCCGCCTCTTCGGCGACGGGAAGCGGCGGTTCCGGGGGATTCGCGGCCGGAAGGGCGCGGGGCGCGGCATCGGCCGGAACGTTGACGATTACGGCCGCCTCGTTGCGGTGCGCCGCGACGTCGACGCCCGGGCGGGAGCTGCTCATGTTCGCGCCGACATAAGCGAAGGTCTGCTCATTGCTGCGGCCAGCGTAGCGCAGAGCCACCGTTCCGCCGACGACAACCAGCAGGCCGCAGGCGGCGAGATTGCCGAACCGATGGAAAAACCCGGTTTTGCGGTGGACCGGCTCGGCGGTGTCCTGTGGCGGCTTGGTCGCACGGCGCGCCGCGTCCAGACTGACAACGACAGAGTCTTCGCGCGGTGGTTCCCCCCCGGCGTTTTTCCGGGGGTGACGCGCGTCATAACCCGCCAGCGCCGCGGCGAGAGCGCGTTCCAGCGCCCCTTCAGAAGGCTCCGGCGGCTCGTCGAGATGGAAAAACTCTCTGTCGTCAGTCATGAAACACCTCCGCGATCCCCTCCCGGCTCAGCGCTTTTCGCGCCTCGAACATGCGCCAGGAAACGGTATTCTCGGTTACATTCAACACCTCCGCGGCTTCGGCATGGCTGAGGCCTTCACCCGCCACCAAAATCACGGTTTCCCGCAAATCATCCTTGAGCCGGCCGAGGGCGCCGGCCAGCCAAAGGGCGCGCTGCGGGTTGTGTTCGTCAGCCTGCGGGAACAGGTTGACAACCGCAGCGTAGCCTTCCAGGGTGTTCATCCGCGCTTTCCGACGACGAAGAAAATCCCGGGCGGCATTGATGGCAATGCCCGCAAGCCAGGTGGAGACCTTCGATTCGCCGCGGAAGGTGTCGATTCTGGTCGCCAGGGTGAAACACACGTCCTGAACGATATCCTCGGCATCCTCCCGGGAGCCCACCATACGCCAGACCAGGCGGAACAGACGGTTGTAGTGACTGCGCACCAGGGACGCAAAAGCCTTCCGGTCGCCGGCGGCGGCCTTGAAAACCAGTTCTGCATCCGGGTCAGTTTCTCTGTTCATGACGTCCGGGCTTCGGATCATATCGGAAAAAACCTGCATAGGCTGTAATCCTTTATTCAGTCAATAGGACGCACGCCGAAGGCAAAAGCTTTGGACATGAAGAATATTTAATGATTTTTCGGGTGGACCGGGTGAATATGGTGGACACGATGGACAGGGTGGACACGATGGACGGTAAACTGTACCCCGAACAGCGGACACTTTTGCCAACTTTGAAGTCTTTATCGTCGTCCACCCGGTCCACCCTCGTCCACCAACGCGTTCATGGGTTACATGGTGTCGGCGTTCCGGGCTCTGCGCACGAGGGTGATGAATTCGTCGCGATAGCCTGAGCGGTCTTCGCCCCTGGCTTCTTCGGCCATGGCGCGGACGCTGTCGAAGGTGAGAGCGCCGGCGAATTTGGCGCCCTTGACCAGTTCGGCGAAGGAGGCGACGGAGACGGCGAAGCGGGCGTCAACAGGGGCGGCGTCGAAGGTTTCGTATT
>JAISTL010000270.1 GCA_031272615.1 Methylobacteriaceae bacterium
TATGTCCGACGCACTCCGAATCCCATACTCCTCAATAAATCGCGATAATAACTCTCGCTTCTCAACACTCAGTTCACGCCTCGTCGCCATCACAATGCCTCCTATGCCGCCGCTCACTATATATCACAGAAGGCCTCCGCGGCTCGCAAAAATTTACAGAGTTAACTTCACATTCTCTTTCTCACCATGACTCTTCGACAGCTTGGTATTTCGTATCAACCGGGTCTGTCGAACCGGCCCGGTCTCTCGGAAACGCAGCAATTCCAGCACACTCAATCACCTGATGGGGGTGATATCGAACCCCAGTTCCAGCGCCCGGGCGATGAAACGCTTGATATTCTCGCTCGCCCACTGTGTGCAGACAACGCATCTGCCGGTTCTGGTTTCAATCACCTCGTCGTCAGACATGAAAAACCGCCTTTCCGGATCGGCATATCCCTTTTCTTTGACTTCTTTCCACGTTTGCACCACGCCAAGTGACCCCTGAATGCTTTTGTCAAACGTACCCGTCAATTTTTCCGCCGTGATATCGGGGTTCATGCCGGCGTACTTTTTGACAACCGCCAGAACCAGCCGGTTTTTCCCGTAATATTTCCCATCGAACAGGTACTTTGTCGTATCCCGCCTGGACGGCATAACATCCGCGACATAGCTGTCGTATAAAGGTGCGTCGTTCCTTGACCCCGAACCGACACTCTGTTTCAGAGCAGCGACTTCATCTTCGAGACGTGATACCCTGTCCATGAGTTCCAGTATGATCCTGTCATAGTTCATTCACTTTGTCTTTCTTCTGGAGTTGTTGACTGAAAGTAAAACCAAACTATATCATCCAGCCTTATCTTTCAATAACATTCCAGATAATAGACGTTTATCATCCTCCTTCATCGTCGCCCGGCGCGTTTCCGCCGGCAATCGATCCGGTAACAGTTTTGTCCCGGGCGGACCCAAACACATCCGTAACAACGTCCACTTCGGCGATGCCCGCCAGCTTCAGGGGAACGACAAACATATTCCGCGGCGAAAGGAGGTCCTGGTGGTGTTTCTGCAAGCGGAAGATTTCAAGTTCCTCCATTCGCCCCTTTCCAAGCCCGACACCGGTGATATGCGCCAGCTTCCAACCTCTCAGATTGACACTGGCTTCCTTGTTGGATGAAAGGCGGCAGCGGTATTTTGCTCTTGTCCGCTGTTCGCTTTTCAGTATCATCGCCATCGGAATCATGTCGTTTTCCAACCATTGGCGGATTTCTTCCAGTGCGGGGACCTTCCCCGAACAGGCGAGAGAAAACGCCCATTGGGCGGGACTGTTGTCGACGGGCACAAGAATCCGCCCGGAATGATGCCGTTTTTCCTCCCCACAGCCGTCGCCGGGTTTGCGGACGAACAATGGGAGTTCTTCGCAGGAAACCCATTCCTCCAGCAAGCGATCCCACTTGTCACAAATCTCCGGTAACGGTTCGGGACGGTCCGGCGAGTTCACCCAGAACTCGGCAATCGACATGAGATGAAACACGATTTGAGGGGGAAGCTGGGAAGGGCAATAGTGCAGCCGGTCAAACACAGTTATTCTCCTTCGATTGATGGGGTACCGCCAACCGCAACCGGCCGCGGCACATGTTGAACTCGAAGCCGGAGTGGGTTTCATAGTTGAGTATGAATCGCCTTCAACTTCGTTGTTATGGCGGTCTTGTAAAACATCCTTTTATATCTGTCAATATCTATCTTAGAAAAATAGTTGAAAATTGTTTTTTCCGGAATGCGGGTGCGCTGGGGTGGAACCGGTCGCCATACCAGCACTGTCATATCCCGCGGATTTAGTCACGGATTCCACGGCAATGTGGCGCGTCGCCCTCACGCTGATGGGCGTCGGTCAGCGCCTGATGTGAAATCACTCAACCCGCGCGGGCCAACGCCCGGCGGCGTCAGCACGCCGCCGCCCCCTGTTCGTCGCAGACGCGGGCGAGGCGCACCATGTTGGTGCTGCCGGATTTGCCGAAGGGAATGCCGGCGACGATGGCGATGGTGTCGTTGAGGCCGGCGAAATTCTCTTCCAGCGCCGTGCGGCAGGCGCGGCAGACCATGTCGTCGACGCCGCCGGCGTCTTTGGTCTGCAGCGCGTGGACGCCCCAGATGAGCGCCAGGCGGCGCGCGGTTTCGATGTGCGGAGTCATCGCCAGGATGTTGGCGTTGGAGCGTTCGCGCGCCACGCGCAGCACCGTCTGGCCGGAATCGCTCCAGGCAACGATGGTTTTGACCTTCAACGCGTCGCACATGCGGTGGACGCCCACGGCGATGGCGTCGGCGGGGGTGTGTTCCGGCCGGTTCTCCACCAGGCCGACCATGGTCCAGTAGAGCTCGTCGCGTTCCACCTCGGCGGCGATGCGGCTCATGGTGGCCACCGCCTCGGCGGGGTATTGCCCGGCGGCGCTTTCCGCCGACAGCATGATGGCATCGGCGCCGTCATAGACGGCGGTGGCGACGTCCGACACCTCGGCGCGGGTGGGGATGGGGGCGGTGATCATGGATTCCAGCATTTGCGTGGCAATCACCACCGGTTTGCCGAGATTGCGGGCGGCGCGGACGATGCGCTTCTGGATGCCCGGCACCGATTCCGGCGGCATTTCCACGCCGAGGTCACCGCGCGCCACCATCAAGGCGTCGGACGCCCTGATGATGTCATCCAGGGCCGACACCGCCTGCGGTTTCTCGATTTTCGCCAGAACCCACACCTTGCCGCGGGAAATCCGGCGCACCTCCTCCAGGTCCTGCGGGCGCTGCACGAACGACAGCGCCACCCAGTCAACCCCGGCGGCAACGGCGGCGCGCAAATCCGCCGCGTCCTTATCCGTCAGCGCCTTGAGCGGCAGGGTCGTGTCGGGAACACTGACGCCCTTGCGGCTGGAAATGGTCCCGCCGACCACCACCCGGGTGGTCAGGGAGCCGCGGGTCATCTTTTCCACGACAAGGCGCAGCTTGCCGTCATCGATGAGCAGGGTGTGGCCCGGCTCCACCGAACTGAGGATTTCCGGATGGGGAAGATACACCCGGGTTGCGTCTCCCGGGGCGGGGTCGGAATCGAGAATGAAGGGCTTGCCCGCCTCAATCACCGCGTGGTCGCCGGCGAATTCCCCCAGGCGCAGCTTCGGTCCCTGAAGGTCGGCGAGCACGGCGATGGGACGCCCGTATTCGGCCTCGACCGAACGGATGATGTCGATTTTCTCCTGTATCTTCTCCCGCGGCAAATGGCTCATGTTGAGGCGGAATACGTCGGCGCCGGCTTCAAACAGGCGGGCGATCATGGCGCGGTTGTCGGACGCCGGGCCCAAAGTGGCGATGATTTTGGCGCGGTGTGAACGTCTCATGGCTCCTCCGAGCGGTCGATATCGGTCAATTGAATGGTCCAGTTGCGCAGGTTGCGCGTGTCGATTTCACGGAACGGCTTGCGATCATATCCGGCGGCGTAGCAATCGGCAACACCGCGGATGGTGAATTCGGTTTCCTTGACGCACATCAGCGTCTGGCCGATCCAGCCGCCGCCGGTGACGGTATCCTCGGCGTAGATGTAGTAAAAGCGGGCGGCCAGCGGGCCGCGCAGCAGCGTCACGCACCGGTGGGAGCGGATGTTCCACCAGCCTTCGGTGGTCCAGGTTTTCTCGGCGAGGTAGCCCAGCGCCACCTGGACGGTGTTGCCGGTCTGGTTGCAGATGCGCAGTTCCGCCTGCGCGGAAGAGGCAAGGGCGAGCAGCGCCGCCAGGGCGGCCGGCAGAGTTCTGTTCATGGACATTCCCAAGCGTTCCATAGGATATCCCGCAGCAGGGGCGCAAAAACCATCACCCCCGGACACGACGCGCCGGGGCCAACGAGCCATCATTACAAAACGCCGCCCTGTGATGCAACCGCGTGAACACACGTTCCCGGGTTTTTTCAGTCATGCCGTGGTTCAGGGGGTGATTTCAGTGGGAAAGACTTCTTTTCATGGTGCATTTCACCGGGAGTTGCTTTATGGCGCTCACCGTTTGAGTGAAAAGGCGGTCCACATGAACCATGCTCCTGTTCTCCCCGAGGTGATCAACGGCGCGTTTGAAAGCGGGATACTGTTTTTGTGCGACCACGCCTCCAACGCCGTCCCGGAGGATATGCACGGGCTCGGCCTGCCGCCAGGCGAACTGCAACGCCATATCGGCTGGGATATCGGCGCCGCGGCGGTGACGCGCGCTCTCGCCGCGCAGTTTCGCGCGCCGGCGGTGCTGAGCACCTTTTCCCGCCTGGTGATTGACCCGAACCGCGGCCGTGATGACCCGACGCTGGTGATGAAGATTTCCGACGGCGCCATTGTTCCCGGCAACCGCGACGCCGACGAGGCGGAAGTGGAGGCGCGCATCCGCCGCTTTTACGACCCCTATGACCATGCCGTCGGCGGCATGATCGCCGCGGCGGTTGCCGCCGGGTTTCCGCCGGCGATCATTTCCATGCACTCGTTTACGCCGGTGTGGCACGGCACGCCGCGACCGTGGGAAATCGGCATTCTGTGGCGCGACGACGCGCGCCTGGCGGGGCCGCTGATGGAGTCCCTGAGAGGGCAGGGGTTTGTTGTCGGCGACAACGAGCCCTATATCGGCGTGCTGGACGGCGACACCCTTTATCGCCACGCGTTGACGCAGGGGTTGAGGTTCGTGCTGATCGAGGTGCGGCAGGACCTCATCGCGACTCAGGAGGACACCGTGTTGTGGGCGCACATTGTGGCCCGGCATATCCGCACTCTCAGGCTCGGGTGCCGGAATGCCGGTGGGGCAATGTGACGGAGCGCGTTTCAAGGAGTCGCTCCCACCGCCAGTCCGCCGTGCGATTAAGCTTAAAGCGGGCAAGTTATGAATTCCTGTTGCCGGAAAGCCGGGAAACGGTTATAAAAACCAAAGGTATAAGCTCGGGTCAAAACGGAAAACTTGCAGCCGGACTACGACCGCTTCCATGGAGGAAAACGGCTTGTTCCCAACGGTTCCGGTTCGTCCGGGGCGGTTGTACCACATCACAGAGGGGCGTTTTCAGGAGACATATCATGCGGATGTTTGTAATTGCCGCGGCGATTGCGCTGGCTTTGGCGGGGTGCCAAACCGCCGAGCAGTCCTACGCCAGCGCCAGAAGTACCTGCCGGGCTCAAGGCCTGAAGGGCGCGCAGTTTACCCGGTGCGTCAACGCGACCTACGCGGCGAACCGCCGTCAGGCGCAGGATTCCGCCAATGCCGTAGCGGTGGGAGTTGTCGGCGGCGCCCTTCTCGGCGCGGCGCTGACCCATCATCATCACCGCTCTTATTACCGGCCGCGCTACCGGTATTACCGGGTCCGCTACCGGTAACGGCGATCGTGCCGGGTTGACACCCGCCGGCCGACGGTGACGATTCACCGCGGTGTTTGGGGTTGCATTTTAGGGGAAGGGCCGGTTTCCGGCTCCTCCCCTTTTGTTTTCCCGTGCCGGGCGCGTTCATATTCTTGCATTCCGGCGGGGCGGGCGTTAAGAGAGGCCGGTGAACGCCGGGAGTGAGCGGCGGTTTTCCCGGCGCGGCCAGGCTTGAGACCGCAAAAAGAGGATACGATGAACGATACGATTGAGACCGCTTCGGTGGCGGCGGATCAACTGAAGAGCATTATCGAGAGAATCGAGCGGCTGGAAGAAGAGAAGGCCGGGATCGCCGGGGACATCCGCGAGATCTACGCCGAGGCCAAGGGCAACGGGTTCGATACCAAAGCCATCCGCAAAATCGTTTCGTTGCGGAAGCAGGACTTCTCTGAACGCAAGGAGGAAGAGGCGGTCCTGGAGCTCTACATGCAGGCGCTGGGCATGACCTGAGGCGATTCCGGCGATTGTGCCCTGCTGCCGGCGCCGGGCGTTGCGTTCAGTGCCTGGGGACTTTCCACGGGACGCGGGCCGGGCGGTTGCCGAGGAAAACCGGAATCTGATGGACGGCAATTCTCTGCCGCATTTCCTGAATGGGCGCCGGAGCGCCGGGCACATAACGCTCGGTATTGAGCCGGGAGAACACGGCATAAGGCTGAGCATCGGGCAGCTTTTCAACGGTTTCTGTTTGCGGGGCGGGCCCGGCGGTTTCAGCCGGGGGGGCGTCGACGATCGGTTGCGGAACCGCGGCCGCATCGTTTGCTTCAGGCGCCGGGGGAACGTTGTCCGTTTGCGCAGGCGCCGGGACAACATTGGTTTCAGGCGCGGCATGGGTTCCGGATGCCGGGGTGTCGTTCATGACGGCGGCGAGGCTGCGGGACGGCCCGGCGGGCTGTTCCGATGGGGATGCTTCAGTGACGGCGGGTGATGTTGCCGGTGAGTCTTCAGTATCGCCGGCGGACTCCCGAACCGGCGGCAACCGGAAGAAATCCTGAATGGCCGGGTTGGCGGTGAGCGACAAACCCGTCGTCTCCTGGAACTGCGGAGCGTAGGCCAGCAAACCGGGACGCAGCGGCGGCAACGGTGATGACGCGGCCAGAGCCGGGGCCGGTTCGGCGGGCGGTTGCCGCCGGGGC
>JAISTL010000242.1 GCA_031272615.1 Methylobacteriaceae bacterium
GCGCTGCCGGGACATTGCCGCGGAGGGCGAGGCGTTGCGCGCCGTGGAGGGTGTAGTCTCCGATGAGGAGCGTCGGGCGCTGCGCGAAAAACGGAACACCGCTTGGGCGGTCCATAAGCGCGCCCTGACCCTCGGGACGGCGGAAGCCTTCGAGGCGGTGCTCAACGAGGACGACGAGGTGACGGAACGCGTGCTCAAGTCCGCCGATAGTGCCGCCAAACTCACCCGGGTACAGCATGACCGCTTCGTGGAAGAGCGCAAGCTGGAAGACTGCCGCCGCGCTTTGGCGGAGGCGGAAGCCCGGCAGGCCGCCCTCATCGCCGAAACGGGCGCGCGGCTCGCCCGTGTGGCTCCGGGCTTCGGTGGACTGAACGATTGGCCCCGGGTCACCGCCGCCCTGCGCCGGCATGGGGAGGCCGCGGCGTTGGCCGGGCGGCGGCGGGAGGCGGCGGCGACACTTGCCGAGCTACACGCTGCGGAGGCGGCGTTGTTCACCGACGCCGCCGCGGTTTTTGCCGCAGTCGGGCTTGAGCCGCCCGCCCCCGGAGACTGGGAAACCTGCTTTGCCCGTGGTGAGGCGTTCCGCCAGGAGGTGCAGGAGCTGGCGGAAACCGGGCGGCTCCGCGATGCCGCCGTTGCCGCCGCCACCGAGCGCCGGCGCGCTTTTGACGCGTGCGTGACTGATTACGAAACCGCCAAAACCCTGTGGCGCGAGGCGCAGCGGGGCACCTGGCTGATGGGCGCCGACGGGCCGCGCCCGCCGGAGGATGTCGCCGTTGTGCTCGATGAGCGGCTGCCGCAGCTGGAACAGCGTGTCACCGAACGGAACAGCTTGCTGCGCCGCATCCGGGACATGGAGGCGGACCGTGAGTCCTTTGCGAAAGCGGTGGCGGACATTGCCGCCGCTCTGGACACTCCGGTGGCGGGGAAATCCTCCGGCGCCGTCTGGCAGGATTTGCGCGGGCGCATCCGCGACGCCGTCGCCGCCCGCAGGAAATGCGAGGAACTGGGTGGGAACCTGGCCGAGGAACACGAGCGGCTGGCCCAGGTCAAGCGGGAAATCGACTCGCTGGAAGCCACAAAACAGCTGATTCTGGCGGCGGTCCCCGTGGACTCCCTTGACGCGGCGCGCGTCCGTCTCGAAGCGTTGCAGCAGCGCAAGACCCTTCAGCGCCAGGTGCTGGAGGCCGAGCGCGAGGCGCTGCAGGCGCTGGGCGGCGACGATACGGCGGCCCTTGCCGCCGTGCTCGACCCGCTGAACCGCGCGGCGCTGGAAGGTGAGATTCGTGTGGCGGAGGCCCGGGTCATCGAAGCGCAGGCCGCCCGGCAGGAGCGCTACGCCGAGCTGAAAAGCGCCGGACAGGCTGAAGCCGCGGTGGCGGGCGATGCCTCGGCGGTGGCGCTGCGCACCCGCTATCAGACCGTGGCCCTGGAACTTTCGGCCGGAGCCGAGGAGTATTTCAAGCTGGCGGCGGGTTTGCTGGCGGCGGAGCGGGCATTGGGCCTCTACCGCGACACCCACCGCGGCCCGATGATGCTGGAAGCCTCGCGGATTTTCGCCGATATGTCGGGCGGCAACTACCGGGAACTCACCACCCAGCCTGATGAGAAGCACAATGACATTCTCATCGCCGTTTCCGCCGCCGGCGCCTCACGCCGGGTGGAAGAGCTCTCCGACGGCGCCCGCGCCCAGCTCTATCTGGCGCTGCGTATGGCCGGTTTCCACGAGTTCATCAAAACCCGCAGCCCCGTGCCGTTCCTCGCCGATGATATCCTGGAGCCCTTCGATGACCACCGCGCCGCCGCCACCTTCACCCATCTGGCGCGCATGGCGGAGCACGGCCAGGTGATCTATCTCACCCACCACCGCCACCTGGTCGACCTGGCGCACCGCACGGTGCCGGGCGCGCGTATCCACGAACTGGAAAAAAAGGGATAGAGGGTTTTGGTGGACGGGGGTGGACAAGGGTGGACATTTTTCTGTTGTGGATTCCCTTATCCCGGCACGAATTGTAAAGCCGGTCCCCGTCCACCGTGTCCACCATGTCCACCGGAGCCTCTCGTCTGGATTTCCGCCGCCCATCAATGGTCACCCGGCCTCCCGTCGCCGGCAGCCGGCACAATCTCCGGCGCTGACCCGGAGTGAAGCATTCCAGCGAATCGCCTCACTGAAACGACGATGGCCGCATACGGAGAAAGCACCAAAGTCGCGTGACCGGGATAAAACTCGATACACCAGCTGAATGCTCTATCGCAGATCCATTTGCGGTAACTGTAGTGTTCCAAATGCGGAAACAATTGCCGCACGTCACTGATATCTCCCCCGAAACACGGGTCACTGTAGAGATCTGAGAACAGATACGCATATCCATAAATCACGTATTTCTCTTGAAAATACCGTATGATGCTCAATTCATCATAATATCCGTCATATTTTTCAATGACATAATTGCTCTTCCAATCAATCTGTGTGACATCCATCACAAAGCGTGAGACGAAAGCCCTGGCCAACATCTCTTTGTCGAACCGATTGTTTATGATCGTCAACTTTTGGAAAATAGCCGGTTCCATCGCCTCATCTCCACCCCCGGCAACATAGCCAAACCGTCCGAAACCGTCTACACAGTTCCCTTGTCCCGCAGCAGTTCCTGGTAAACGTCGTAGGCTGCCAGCGTCAGCGCTTCCTGCGCCGTGTGGCCGGCGACGAAGGCCTCGCCGTAGATGGTTTCATCGGGATACTCGGTGATGAGCGTCAGCGGCTCCTCGTGCCGTTCGTCCACGGAAATCATGCACGGAAACCCTTCGATAATCTCGAAGCCCGTGGCGCCGGCATGGATTTCATAGAGCTTGATCTGGGCGTCGTTCAACTCCCGCAGGCCGGGAACGTCGGCAAGCCGCCCGGTGACCTCCCGCATCAGTCGCCGGGCAAAGTCGGCCCAGTCCCGGTGGTGGCGCATCACCAGGAAGAACCCTTTCGGCAGCGTCCACAGCTCGAAGCCGCGCGGCACATAACCGGAGAGCGGGCGCGTCCACTCATGGGACGGGTAGCCGTGCAGGTTGATATGCAGTTTGGCGTCGGTGAGGCCGAGGCCGACAAGCCGGATGTTCTTCTCGTAGACATGGTCGCCGAACTGGTAGTCGATGTCGTTGCCCTGGGCGGTATAGCGGGCGGCGTGGTGCATATGGAACGGGTTGGCACGGGAGAGCGTGCGCTGGACGGCGTAGCCGTCGGGGTTCTCCAGCGGAGTCACGAAAAAATGGCTTTCCCGATGTCCGGCCAAGGTCTGCGCCGCTCTCAGCGCGCCGACGATGGCGGTGGTTTCATTGGGGTGCTGGCCGCCGCTGAGGATCACCGGCGCGTCGTTACCCTTGTGATAGCGGGCGATGATCCGCCGCCCCATGCGTGAGCGCGCCTCGAATTCGGTTCCGGGAACCTTGGCCAGCTCGGCGTAAATCTGCGCCGTATCCAGCGCCGCCCGGGCCTGGGCAAGCGGCTGGATGATCGAGCGCCGTTCCTCGACACGGAAGGCGAGCGTTTCCACTTTGACCCACGGGGCGCCGTCGCGGATATCGGGGACGATCTGTCCCGGTCGCAGGGTGCGGTCTCCCAGCGGTTTGCCGGCCTTCTTCTGAAACAGTTCCAGCAGGGAAAAATAGAAATCCTCGTGCAGTGCCTCCTGCAGACTGAGCATTTCCTCGCCGACGCCGAGACGCCGTTCCCGCGCCGGCAGCCGCGCCGAAATCGCCAGCGTGTCGAAATAGGGCTCCTCGTCTCCCCAGGGATAATCGGCAATCGCCGCCATGGTTTCGGCAAACAGGGTCTCGAAGTCGGTGGGCAGCCGTTCATCGATGAGGCTGCCGTCGGCGAGGCGCGCCCTGAGCCACCCCGTGGGCGAGAGCAGCGTCTGACCGATACAATCCTCGTGTTCCCGGTTCGGGGCAAACACGTCGGTTTCGGTGACGTGTGAGTAAACGTCGGTGGTGATGACGGTATAATGCAGGTCTTTGCGGGAGCCCGGCTCGAAACGCAACGGCAGGTCGCCGGTCAGCGCCGCCAGCGGATAGGCTTCCAGCAGAAAGCGGTTGTCCGGCGCCGGCGGACGCACCGGATAGCGCACGACAATTTCGCGTATCATCGACAGATCCGCGTCCAGAAACCATGTGAGCAGCGGCTTGTAGGCGGCGCGCACACGCGCTTTGACGCCGAAGGCGGCCAGCGCCTCCTCAGCCTGCCGCCGTGCCAGCATGTCCTCGAATACCCACGCCTCGAGTTCGGCGCCGCGGTATTGTTCCGAGCCGAAGTCGGCGACCAGCCGTTCCAGGGTCCGCTCGAAGTGTCGTTCAAAAATAACCGTCATTGTGTTGCCCTGCCTGTCGGGTCGAGGCTGTCGCGCAGCCAATCGCCCAGAAGATTGAGTCCGAGAACCGTCAGCAGGATGGCGATGCCGGGGAACACGCTCACCCACCAGGCGGATTGCAGATAGGTGCGGCCTTCCGCCAGCATGCCGCCCCAACTGGGAATGGTGAGATCGACGCCGACGCCGACGAAGGTCAGGCTGCTCTCCAGCAGGATGTTGTTGGCGACGTTGAGGGTGGAGAGCACGATCACCGGCCCGACGAGGTTCGGCAGCAGGTGGCGGAACAGAATCACCGGCGACGACACGCCGATGGCCCGCGCCGACTGGATGAATTCCCGCTCCCGCAGTGACAGCACCGCGCCGCGGACCAGCCGGGCGAACTGCACCCACTGGGAGACGATGAGCAGGATGATGGTGTTGCGCAAACTGCCGCCGATGATCGCGACAAACGTGATGGCCAGCAGAATGAATGGCAGGGCCAGCTGCACATCGGCGAACCGCATGACGAACATGTCGGTGATGCCGCGGAAATACCCGGAAATCAGCCCGAACACCACGCCGATGACCACCGCCCCCGCCACCGAGGCAAACCCGACGATGAGCGAGATGCGCCCGGCGTAGATGACGCGCATCAGCACGTCGCGCCCCAGCGGGTCGGTGCCCAGCGGATGCGCCCAGTTGGTGAAGGGCGGCAGTAGCCGCAGACCGAGATTAATCTTGGTGGCGCTGCCGGCGAAGAACAGGGAGGTGGTGATCACCGCCAGGGTGATGCCGACGACGAGAACGGCGCCGACATAAAACTCGGGGGTGAACGTGCGGGAAGAGGAGTGTGCGTCGGCCATGGCTCACTCCGCCCGGATACGCGGGTCAAGGAACCCGTAGGCGATGTCCACCAGCAGGTTGACCAGCACGATCATCAGTGACAGGATGGCGATCACCGCCTGCAGCACCGGGTAGTTGCGCGCCGCCACGGCGTCGAAGGCGAGGGTGCCCATGCCCTGCCAGTTGAACACCCGCTCGATGATGACGATGCCGCCCAGAAGGCCGCCGAACTGCAGGCCGAAATAGGTGACCAGCGTGATGGCGCAGTTTTTCAGGGCGTGCTTGTAAAGCACCACGTTCTCCGAAAGCCCCTTGGCCCGGGCCACCATGATGTATTGGGATTGCAGGGTTTCCAGCATGGCGCCGCGCACCAGGCGCACATTGGTGGCGGTGAGAATCAGCCCCATGGTCGCCGCCGGCATCAGGATGGTCGACGGCCCGCCCATGCCGCTCGCCGGCAGCCAGTTGAGGGTGATGGCGAAGGCCAGCACGAACATGGTGCCCAGCCAGAAATTGGGGAACGACAGGCCGATGAGCGAGAAAATGCGGATAACCTGATCCGGCCAGCGGCCCTTGGCGGTGGCGGCCTTGATCCCCAACGGAATGGACACGACAACGGAGAAGATGAGCGACACCGCCGCCAGCAGCAGGGTGGCAGGCAGCGCCCGGTTGACCAGCTGCGACACCGGATAACCGTCGAAACTGGTGCCGAGGTCGCCGGTCACCAACCCTTTGAGAAACTCGAAATACTGGGTGAGGAACGGCCGGTTCAGCCCCAGCGCCTCACGGATGCGCGCCAGGTCTTCCTCGGTGACGCTGCCGGCTCCCTGCGCCAGCATGATGGCCGGGTCCCCGGTCATGCGGATGGCGAGAGCGACGATCAACGTCACCGCAAACACCACAAACACCGCCTGCGCACAGCGCTTTGCGATAAACTGTACCATGGGATCCGACGCGCTCCCCTCTTCCGGCTCTCGCTATACACCCGTTCCGGCAACGTGTGCAACATCTTCACACAACTTGAGCGCCCGCGACGCCTGGGCATCGCGGGCGCAAAACACATACACGGCGCCAAAGAGCTATTCCACCGTCACATTGGTCAGCCGCAGCCGGTTGTCCGGCGGGGCGTCAAAGCCCTTGACCCGCTTGTTGACGCCGAAAATGGCGTTGGAATTGTAGAGTTCCATTTCCAGGGCGTGGTCGGCCGCGTATTTGCCGACTTCCTTGAGAATGGCCTCGCGCTTGGCCCGATCGGTGATGTTGCGCTGGGATTCCAGCAGCTTGTCCATCTCCGGGTCCTTCTCGTACGGATTCCACTTTTCACCCGAGTGGTACATGGAATAGGCCGTGTTGTCGAAGTCGAAGGTCCAGCCGCCCCACTTCTGCTGGAACATCTCGCCGGTCTTGCCCGGAGGGATGATATCGTTGAGCAGAACGTTGAGTTCATAGGGCTTCACCGTCGCTTCCACACCCACCGCCGAGAGATAGGCCGCAACCGCCTGGGCCACTTCGCCCATGGTGGCGTCATTGGCGCGCACGTCGATCTGAACCTTGGCGCCGGACGCGACTCCCGCTTCCTTGAGCAGCTTCTGCGCGCCCTCCGGGTCGAACGGCACCGGCTTCAGATCCGGGTCGTACCCGAAGGACAGGCGGCCTTGGAACGAGGCGATGGGTTCGGCCTGTCCGGCCAGAATGCTCTTGATGATGGTGTCGCGATCCACCGCCATGATCAGCGCCTTGCGCACCCGCACGTCCTTGGTGATGCCGCTCTGGGTGTTGAAACGCAGGGCGTCCACTGTCGGGCCGGGGATGGAGACCACGTCCAGCTTGGCGTCGGCGGCGATGGTGGGAATCATCGCCACCGGGATGATCGGCGGAATGACGATGTCGACGCTGCCGGTCTGCAGTTCCGCCACCGCCGTCGAAGGTTCGGAAATGAAGTGGTACTCCACCTTGTCGAGTTTGGGCGCGCCGCCCCAGTGTTCCGCGAAGGCCTCGAGATTGATGGCGACCTTCGGCTCATAGGTGACGAACTTGAACGGGCCGGTGCCGACCGGATGGGTGTTGAAATAATCCTCGCCCTTCTCCTTGATGTATTGGGGCGGAACGATCATGGCGCCGTATCCGGCGAGCTTGGTGAGCAGCACCGGGTCAGGCGCCTTGAGCTGGAAGTCGACGGTGTAGTCGTCCACCACCTCCACCTTCTCGATGACGATATAGTTGGAGCGTTGCGGGCCCTTGGCGCCTTCTTCACCCAGAAGCCGCTCGAAGGTGAATTTCACCGCCTCGGCGTTGAACGGTTCGCCGTTATGGAACTTGACGCCCTGGCGCAGCTTGAAGCGCAGGCGCTTGCCGTCGTCCAGCTCTTCCCAGGAGAGGGCGAGGCCCGGCACCAGCTGCATGTCCGGCCCGCGGTAGGTCAGGCCGTCATAGATGTTGGTGGACACCGCCGCCCACGCCACCAGGAAGGTGTCGATGGGGTCCCAGCTGCCCGCGTCCTGGGAAAGGCCGAGTTTCAGGGTTCCGCCGGCGAAGGCGGGAACCGTGCCGAGAGCTCCCGCTCCGGCAACAGACGCCGCCAGCAGGGCGACGCGCAATCCGGTAGGTTTGAACATGCTGTATCCTCCTCTATTGTAATGGATGCATGGATGGGTGCGCTGCCTCCAGGGCAACGAAATGGCTGGGCGAATGTTCCCGCAGAGCCAGGATCACCGGTTCGTCGCCGATCCGGCGAAGGGGGGACGGAATGTCGCCGTCAAGCGCCTTGCGCTCGGGGCGGCGCGTCGGATCGGGCACGGGCACCGCCGACATCAGTTTCCGGGTGTAGGAATGGCCGGGATTCTCGAACACGTCGCGGCGGGAGCCGAACTCGACGATCTGCCCGAGATAGAGCACGGCGACGCGGTGGCTCATCTTCTCCACCACCGCCATATCGTGGGAAATGAACAGATAGGCCAGGTTCTGGCTTTCCTGCAGTTCCATGAACAGGTTGATGATCTGCGCCTGAATGGACACGTCCAGCGCCGACAGCGCCTCGTCGGCGATGATGAGCTTCGGGTCCGACGCCAGCGCCCGGGCGATGCAGACACGCTGGCGCTGCCCGCCGGAGAATTCGTGCGGATAGCGGCCGGCGGCGGAGGACGGCAGACCGACCCGCTCCAGCAATTCGTCGACCCGGCGCGCCACGGCGGCGCGGCCTTCCAGCAGCCGGTGGGTGCGGATCGGCTCGGAGATGGAGAATCCGACGGTGCAGCGCGGATCCAGCGAGGCGTACGGGTCCTGGAAGATATACTGCACCTGGCGGCGGAATCGCCGGCGCTCGATGGCGTTCATGGCCGAAAACGGTTGCCCCTCGAACAGAATCTCACCGCTGTTGGCCTCCTGCAGCATCTGGATGGTGCGGCCGATGGTGGATTTGCCCGAGCCCGATTCCCCGACCAGCGCCAGCGTCTCGCCGGGATAAATGTCGAAACTCACGTGCTCCACCGCGTGAATCCGGTGGGTCACGGTGCCGAACAGCCCCTTCTTGACGTCAAACCGCGTCACCATGTCCCGCACCGAGAGAATCGGCTGTTCACCGTAGCGGGCGGTGTTCTGGATATGCTCGCTCCCCTCGATGCGCGGCGTATCGCCGTCCATCACCATCAGCGGCGTGCGTTTCGGGTAGGCCTCGCCGGTCATTTCGCCGAGTTTCGGCACCGCAGAGAGCAGGGTGCGGGTATAGGGGTGAACCGGCGCGGCAAACACCTGCTGCACCGGGCCTTCCTCGACCTTGCGTCCGCGCCGCATCACCACCACGTCATCGGCGATTTCGGCGACAACGCCCATATCGTGGGTGATGAACATCACCGCCATGCCCAACTGGTGTTGTAAATCCTTGATGATGGTCAAAATCTGCGCCTGGATGGTGACATCGAGCGCCGTTGTCGGTTCGTCGGCGATGAGTAGGGCCGGTTTGCAGGCCAGCGCCATGGCGATCATCACCCGCTGGCGCTGTCCGCCCGAAAGCTCGTGGGGGTAGCGGCGCGCCAGCCGTTCAGCGTCGGGCAGGCGCACCATCGACAAAAGCCGCCGCACTTCGACGAGCGCCTGAGGCTTGTCCATGCCCTCGTGCAGAATCAGCGCCTCGGCAATCTGATCGCCCACCGTGAACACCGGGTTCAGCGAGGTCATGGGTTCCTGGAAAATCATGGCGATATCGTTGCCGCGGATGGTGCGCATCCGCGCCTGGGAGGCCCCGGCCAGGTCAACGGCGCCGGAGCCGCTCCGGAACAGAATGGACCCCTGGGAGAGCCGTCCGCCGAGCATATCCACGAGTCGCATCACCGATAGCGCGGTCACCGATTTGCCCGACCCGGATTCGCCGACGATGGCCAGGGTTTTCCCCGCTGTCACCGAAAAGGATAAATCATCCACAACCGTCGACTCGCCGAACGCAACGGACAGATGGCTCACCTGCAGAAGGGGCGGGGGCGTGGACATGGCGGGCCCCCTAGAGCGCGGCAACGAGCTGCGCCGGGGCACAGGTTTCAGGACGGGACACCCGATTTGCCATTTAATCTCCCGAAAAAACCGTATAAAACGCCGAGTCATCACTTCAAGGACGGATTGTCAATAACACAAAAGGCGTATTCAGCCCGTCGGGAACATGGGCTAAACCCCACCGACCCAAGCCAGACAAGGGGGAAACCATGGGCTCAGAACAGTGCGGGCGTTGGGATTTCTGGATTGATCGCGGCGGCACCTTCACGGACATCATCGGCCGCAGCCCGGACGGCCGCCTGCACGCCCGCAAGGTGCTGTCGGAAAACCCGACGGCCTACTCCGACGCGGCGGTGCACGGCATCCGCCTGCTGCTGGGGTTGACGGCGGGCGAACCGGTTCCGGCGAACGTCATCGGTGATGTGCGCATGGGCACGACGGTCGCCACCAACGCCCTGCTGGAGCGCAAGGGCGAACCCCTGGCGCTGGTGGCCACCAGAGGCTTCCGTGACGCCCTGAGAATCGGTTATCAGGAGCGCAAGGACATTTTCGCCCGGGAAATCATCAAGCCCGAGGCGCTCTACTCCACAGTCGTTGAAATCAACGAACGTATTCTCGCTGACGGCTCCGTTGAAACGCCGCTTGACCCGGAAGAGACCCGGGCGGCGCTGGAAGCCCTGAAGCGGGAAGGGTTCCGCTCCATCGCCATTGTCTTCATGCACGCCTATGCCTTTCCGCAGCATGAGCGCGAGGCGGCGCGCATCGCCCGTGAGCTCGGTTTCGAACAGGTGTCGGTCAGTCACGAGGTGTCGCCCCTCATCAAATATGTCGGGCGCGGTGACACCACCGTCATCGACGCCTATCTGTCGCCGGTGCTGCGCCGTTATGTGGCGCGGGTCTCGGAAGAGCTCGACGTCGGGCGCACCGGCGCCCGGTTGCTCTTCATGATGTCGTCGGGCGGGTTGACGGCGGCGGATCTGTTTCAGGGGAAAGACGCCATTCTCTCGGGGCCCGCCGGCGGCGTTGTCGGCATGGCGCGCACCGGCGCCGCCGCCGGGTTTCCTGAGGTCATCGGCTTTGACATGGGCGGCACCTCCACCGATGTCGCCCATTATGACGGCGAATTCGAGCGCACCTTTGAAACCGAGGTGGCCGGCGTGCGGGTTCGCGCGCCGATGATGCGCATCCACACCGTGGCCGCCGGCGGCGGGTCGGTGCTGCACTTCGACGGCGAGCGGTTCCGCGTCGGCCCCGACTCCGCCGGCGCCTTTCCCGGCCCGGCCTGCTACCGCAACGGCGGTCCGCTGGCGGTGACCGACGCCAATGTCATGGTCGGCAAGCTGATGCCCGGTTATTTCCCGGCCATTTTCGGCCCCGGCCAGAACGAGCCGCTGGATGCCGGTGTCGTCCGCCGCAAATTCACCGAACTGGCGGAGCGCATCGGCGACGGGCGTTCCCCCGAGGAGGTCGCCGACGGGTTCATCCGCATTGCCGTTGCCAACATGGTGGAGGCCATCAAGAAAATCTCGGTGCAGCGCGGTTATGACATCACCCGCTACGCTCTCAACTGTTTTGGCGGCGCCGGCGGTCAGCACGCCTGCCTGGTGGCCGACGCGCTCGGCATGACGGACATTCTCATCCATCCGCTGTCGGGGCTGCTGTCGGCCTACGGCATGGGGCTGGCGGAAATCCGCGCCGTGCGGCAGAAAACCGTCAATGTCGATCTCGATGACTCCGCCCCCACCGCTGTCGCCGCGACCGCCCGCGTCCTGGAAGACGCCTGCCGGGCGGAACTCGACGCGCAGGGGGTGGCGGGTGAGGCGGCGACGGTTTCGGTGCGCGCCCATATCCGCTATGCCGGAACCGACTCGGCGCTGGTCGTCGACACCCTCTACCCGGCCCCCGATACGGCGGCGCGCCTGGCAGAACAGTTTTCGGCGCTGCACAAAAAACGCTTCGGCTTCATCAACGAAGGCAAGGCGCTGGTGGTCGATGCCGTCGAGGTGGAAGCGACCGGCGGCGGCGCGGTGGAGAGCGAACCCGACGGAGTGCTGTCTCCCACCGGGGAAGCGGCAGCGGCGGCCCGCACCCGGTTCTTTTCCGAAGGCGCGGAACACGACGCGGCGGTGGTGCTGCGAAGCGCCGTCAAGCGCGGCGAATACGTCACCGGCCCGGCGGTCATCATCGAGCCCAATCAGACCATTGTGGTGGAAGACGGTTGGCGCGCCGTTGTCACGGCAAAGGACCACGTGGTGTTGAGCCGCATCCGCGAGCGCCGGCACGAGGCGGCGGTCGGCACCGATGTCGACCCGGTGATGCTCGAGATTTTCAACAACCTGTTCATGTCCATCGCCGAGCAGATGGGCGTCACCCTGCAGAACACCGCCTATTCCGTCAACATCAAGGAGCGGCTGGATTTCTCCTGCGCCGTGTTTGACGCCGGCGGCGCGCTGGTCGCCAACGCTCCGCACATGCCGGTGCATCTCGGCTCCATGGACGCCTCGGTGGCGACGGTGCTGCGCGACAACCCGGAGATCCGCCCCGGCGATGTGTTCCTGCTCAATGCCCCGTATAACGGCGGCACCCACCTGCCGGACCTCACGGTGTGTACGCCGGTGTTCGACCGCGAGGGCAAGCGCATCCGCTTCTGGGTGGCGAGCCGCGGCCATCATGTGGATGTGGGCGGCATCGCCCCCGGCTCCATGTCGCCGCTTGCCGTCAACATTGACGAGGAGGGCGTCTACATCGACAACTTCAAGCTCATGGAGCGCGGGCATTTCCGCGAGGCGGAGCTCACGGCGCTGCTCACCGGCGCCCGCTGGCCCGCCCGTAACCCGCTGCAGAACATCAATGACCTCAAGGCGCAGGTGGCGGCCAACGAAAAGGGCGTCGCCGAGGTCAACAAAATGATTGCCCATTTCGGCGAGGATGTGGTCAACGCCTATATGACCCATGTGCAGGACAACGCCGCCGAGAACGTGCGCCGGGTGCTGGACCGCCTGGCCGACGGCGCCTATGATTATGAGATGGACCAGGGTTGCCGCATTGTGGCGCGCATCGGCGTCGACAAGGTGAAGCGCGAGGCGACGGTGGATTTCACCGGCACCTCGCCCCAGCGGGCCGACAATTTCAACGCCCCCGGCCCGGTGACCCGCGCCGCGGTGCTCTATGTCTTCCGCCTGCTGGTTGAAGACAACATCCCGATGAACGCCGGTTGTCTGCGTCCGGTGCGCATCGTCATTCCCGAGGGCTCCATGCTGGCGCCGGAATACCCGGCGGCGGTGGTGGCCGGCAATGTCGAGGTGAGCCAGGCGGTGACCAACTGCCTGTTCGGCGCGGTCAAGGCGCTGTCGGCGGCCCAGGGCACCATGAACAACCTGACCTTCGGCGACGATGCCTGCCAGTATTACGAGACCGTCTGTTCCGGCGCGCCGGCCGGGCCCGGGTTCAACGGCGCCGACGCCGTGCACACCCACATGACCAATTCGCGCCTCACCGACCCGGAGATTCTCGAACTGCGCTTCCCGGTGGTGCTGGAGGATTTCCACATCCGACCCCATTCGGGCGGCCGCGGCCGGTGGCACGGCGGCAACGGCGTCGAGCGCACCATCCGCGCCCTGCGGCGTCTGGAGTTCGCCATACTCTCCGGCCATCGCCGCGTGCCGCCCTTCGGCATGGCGGGGGGCGAGGCCGGTGAAACCGGGCGCAACGCAGTGCGGCGCGCCGACGGCACGATAGAGGAGCTTTCCGGCTGCGCCCAGACGGTGCTGCAACCCGGCGAAGCCTTCATCCTGCGCACGCCGACGCCCGGCGGATACGGTGACGGAGGGACGCAGAAGACCTGACGACACGGTGGAACGCAAGGAGAGAAGAACATGCAACTCACGGAACGGGGGCCCGCCAAGGTCAATCTCAGTCTGCATGTCGTCGGCCGCCGCGCCGACGGGTTTCACTTGCTGGAAAGCCTTGTCGCGTTTGCCGACCCGGGTTCCGCTGCCGCCGACGGTTTGAGCCTCGAGCCTGGAGCGGGTTATTCCCTTGCGGTTGAGGGCGAACGCGGCGGTGACCTGGGCGACCCGGCGGACAATCTGGTCACCCGGGCGGTGCAACGCTTCGCGCTTGCATTTCCCGGTTGTCGCACCGGCGCGTTCCGTTTGACCAAGGCTCTTCCCGTCGCCTCGGGCATCGGCGGCGGCTCGGCCGATGCCGGCGCCGCGCTGCGTCTGATGGCCCGCCTCAACGGCATCGGGCTCGATCATCCGCTGCTGGTCGACGCCGCCGCGAGCCTCGGCGGCGATGTGCCGGTGTGTCTGTTTTCCAAGGCCCGCCTGATCTCCGGCATCGGCCATAACCTCGGCCCCGTGCTCGACACGATCGGGCTTCCGGCGGTGCTGGCCAACCCCGGCGTGCCGCTGGCGACCGCCGATGTCTTCCGGGAGAGCGGCCTCAAACCCGGCGCCCGTCGCGACGAGCGCCGCCACCCGCCGCTGCCGGCGTTCCGTGATGCGGCGGCCATGGCGGCGTTCCTGCGGGAGTGCCGCAATGATCTCGAACCGGCGGCCTTCCGCCTGGCGCCTGTCGTTGCCGCCGCCCGCGACACTCTCGCCCGCATCTCCGGCTGTCTGTTCGCCCGCATGTCCGGTTCCGGCGGCACGGTGTTCGGGCTGTTCGCCAACGCCGACGCCGCCCGCGCCGCCGCGCTGGAGCTGCGAAGCGCGCATCCCGGCTGGTGGGTGCAGCCCACACTCCTCGGATAGGGTGTTTCACACCGGACTCCGGCCATACCCGCTATCGGCGAAGATCGGCAGCCGGGAAGTGTTTTGTCGTGCGGGACGATTGTCTTAAACGGGATAAACTGGTAACGTTGGGGATTGCTCCCGCGCAAGCGGAGGCCGCGAAAGGATCCTCCCATGAATCGTTTCATTCTGCCTGTTATCGTGCTGCTGTGTGCCGGGACCGCGGCAGTGTGCGACGATGAATTGTCTCCCGCGCCGGCCTCCGGGTCTTTTGCGGAAACCCTGCAAGCGGCGGGGATGGGCGATCCGGCGGCCCAGACGCGGCTTGGCGCCGTGTTCCTGAAGGGCGAGGATGCGCCGCAGGATTATTCCCAGGCGCTGAAGTGGTTCCGCAAGGCGGCGGAGCAGGGCGACGCCGAGGCTCAGTGCCGCCTGGCCGAGATGTATTACAACGGGTGGGGTGTCGAAAAGAATGACGCGGAAATGATTGCCTGGCTCGGCAAGGCGGCGGCGCAGGAGCACACCGAGAGCGAATACATGCTCGGCTTCATGCACTATATCGGACGCGGGGTGGAGCAGGATGACGCCGAGGCCGCCCGATACTTCTACAAGGCGGCGGTAAAGGGATATGCCGACGCGGAACACATGGTGGGCGTCCTCTACTACTCAGGGCGCGGGGAGGAGCAGAATTACGCCGAGGCCGCCCGCTGGTTCCGCAAGGCGGCGGACCGGGGGTTCGCCGCCGGACAACATATGCTGGGTATGCTCTACCTGCGGGGGGACGGCGTCGGGCGCGACAACGCCGAAGCCCTGCGCTGGTTCCGCAAGGCGGCGGAGCAAAACTTCGCTTCCGCCGAATACACACTGGGAACCATGTATCGTGATGGCAGGGGCGTTGAGCGCGACGCCGGCGAAGCGGCGGCCTGGTTCCGCAAGGCCGTCGCCCATGGCGCCGATTATGCCGTCTCCGAACTCGCACGGCTGGAAGAGGCGGAAAATAAGACAATACCATGACGGCTTCACAATTCGGAACGGGTGGTGGGTGTGGAATCCGTATCGGTTCGTTTCCGGCCGACGCCCCGTCATTCCTGAAAAATGAAGCAGTCCGGGCTTCACCACCACCGATAGTCAACGATAACAATCGTTCCTGCAACATCGGCACTGTTCGGCGGATATACCCCAACTGAGGCGTAAAACGCTTCAACCCCCGAAAGCGGGGGATTTCAAGCGATAGACGATGATTTGACCCTGCGGGCGCTCAAGACGGGTTGCTTCTTCGTAGTCCGCAAGCGCCCGCGTCGCGTCGGCCTGGTTCAGCACCAACGTGACAAATTGCGGATGGTTTTCCAGCAAAATCAAATCCGGCCGGTTCTCCAGAATATCCGCCGCCGTGTCGCCGATTTGCTGCAGGGTCAGGCGGACCTGGGGAGCGTCGAGCGTCCCTCTGGCGATTTCATCCACCTGCTGCGGCGTCATCGCCTGGGCCGCCCAGGAGTGGGAATAGCGTCCGACCCAGTGACCGCCGGCGCCGCGCACATCGGGGAAGCCGGTGTCGGGTGACGTGCACAGGCACAGCATGTCGGGTTGGGGTTTCAGGGCGGAAAGCGTCGCGATTTCACCGGGATATGTTACCAGCAAATCGAGCCCCACCCCGAGAATCGGGATGAGCGAGAACAGGAGTCCCAGGTACAGAAAAGCACCGACGGCCGCGAGTCTGGTGACGATCCACATCGGTTTTGCCGGTGAAAAGCCGGAGCAGACCGCCAGAAACAGGCAGGCGGTTGCCGGATAGAGCTGATAGGAGTATCCGCGACCCTGGGCGAGAAACGCGGCGTAAAATCCGCAACCGGCCAGAAGAAACACGGTTTGTACCGGGTTCGCGCCGTAATGGAGCCGCAGCGCGACAACAACGGCCAGCAGAACCGGCACATAGACGCCGTCATAAAACGCGCCTCCCGGCCCGAGCAGAAGCTCGGCAAAAGGCTTGCGCAGCAAGGCATAGCCTTCGACGGTGAGGGGAAGTACGGTGGAGGTGTAATAGGAAAAGAGGGTGAGCAAAAGGGCGGCGTAGGCGAGGACGATGAGGGCGGCGACCGCGTGTTCCACATTGAAAAAACCGGAGAACCGGCGGCGACGCAAACAGGTGGCAACGGTGATGAACGCGGGAACCAACACAAAATGCGGCTTGACGCAAAGCGCCAGACCGAGGCCGAGGCCCGCCGCGAGTTTTTGCGGGAACGCCGGGCGCCCGTCTTCTGTGTTGACGGCCGCCAAACCGAGATACGGCAAGGTCAGCAGCAGAACGACATGTTCCTTCTGAGCGAAGTGCCCGAAGGGAAAAACGTCGGTGAAAAACGCCAGTCCGAAAAAAAAGGCGGGGAACGCTTTGGGGGACAGCACCGCGCGGCGGCGGAACAGATGAGACAGGAAAAGCCAGGAAAGCGCGGCGAGATCCAGAACATAAATTACCGTCGCGGTTTCGGAGGTGATGTCCGTCAGTTTTGCGAAAAGAACCGCGGGGATGTACAGCAGAGCCGAGGCCGGCGGATTGGATTCCATTATGTCCAGGCCGTACGTCTTTCCGGAAAGGAGTTGTTCCGCCACGGTCAGGAGCCAGGATGTATCCGGGTTCAGCAGGATGCTCATGTTATCCAAACCGTTTTTCGATATAATCCAACACCAGTTTTTGAAATTCCGGGGCCAGGGCCGTGCCGCGAAGGGTGGCGACCTTGCGGCCGTCAATGAACACCGGCGCTGTCGGTGTTTCTCCGGTTCCCGGCAGGGAAATGCCGATATCGGCGTGTTTGGATTCGCCCGGCCCGTTGACGATGCAGCCCATCACGGCCACCCGCATGTGCTCCACGCCGGGATAGCGCTGTTTCCACTCCGGCATGGACGCGGTGATCCAGTTCTGGACATCCCGGGCCAGTTCCTGAAACACGGTGGATGTGGTGCGCCCGCACCCCGGGCAGGCCGCAACCTCGGGCGCGAATGTGCGAAACCCCATGGTCTGCAACAGTTCCCGCGCCGTTTTCACTTCGAGGGTCCGGTCGCCTCCGGGGGCCGGGGTCAGGGAAAACCGGATGGTATCGCCGATGCCTTCCTGCAGCAGCACGGCCAGCGCCGCCGAGGACGCGACAATGCCCTTGGAACCCATTCCGGCTTCGGTCAAGCCGAGATGCAGGGCGTATCCGGAGCGCTCCGCCAGGTCGCGGTAGACGGCGATCAAATCCTGCACCGCCGACACTTTGGCGGACAAGACAATCCGATCCGTGCCGAGGCCGAGTTTTTCCGCCAGTTCCGCGGAGCCGAGAACCGAACGGACCAGTGCTTCCCGAACGATTTCGCGGGCGCTCCACGGCTGCGCCGCCCGGCTGTTTTCATCCATCAGCCGCGCTGCCAGTTCCTGATCGAGGGAGCCCCAGTTGCCGCCGATTCGCACCGGTTTGCCGTATTTCAACGCGATCTCGATAATGGCGGCGAACTGACGATCTTTCTTGTCTTTGAAGCCGACATTGCCGGGATTGATCCGGTATTTGTCCAGCGCTTCGGCGCATTCCGGATAATCACTCAGCAGCTGGTGGCCGACATAGTGGAAATCACCGATGAGCGCGGCGTTCACCCCCTGCTTCAAAATGGCCTCCTTGATATGCGGCACCGCCGCCGCGGCCTCGGGGCGGTCCACCGTGACCCGCACCATCTCGGAGCCGGCCCGGGCGAGGGCGATGACCTGAGCGGCGGTCTTCCCGACGTCCGCGGTGTCGGTGTTGGTCATGGACTGGACAACAATGGGGGCGTCGCCGCCGACCACAACGGAACCGACACGGACGGGGCAGGTTTTGCGGCGGCGGGCAGGCTCAGCCGAACGCGGCGGTTTGGTGAAATCGCAATCCATCGGGTCATCATCCTGTGGGCGGTGCGGGGAAAACTCAATACCGGCGAAACCGCCGGGCATCGGGCTTTGACTATGACGATTCATCCATTATAACATGCTGTCAAACGAAAAATCAGCAGTCGGGAACGAGATTATGACGACGCTCCTTACAATTCAATATGAAAACACCACTGTGCAGGTTATCGTCGCCGATATCACGACGCTGGATGTCGATGCCGTCGTCAATGCCGCCAATTCAACGCTGCTGGGCGGAGGCGGCGTCGACGGCGCCATCCATCGGCGCGCCGGCGGAGAGCTGCTGGCCGAATGCCGGACGCTCGGCGGCTGCCGGACCGGCGAGGCGAAAATCACCAGGGGATATCATCTTCCGGCAAGGTTCGTCATCCATACCGTCGGCCCGGTATGGCACGGCGGGAAAAACGGTGAGGACGGGTTGCTGGCAAGCTGTTACCGCAATTCCCTGAAGCTTGCCGCGGAGCATCGGCTGAAATCCGTGGCGTTTCCGGCCATTTCCACCGGAGTCTATTGTTTTCCGGCAGGACGGGCGGCGGACATCGCAGTCAGGACGGTGCTGGAAAGCCTGAAAACCCTGCCGATGGAGACGGTGATTTTCTGTTGTTTCAGCGCCTCCTCAGCGGAATTGCACCGCGAGGCGCTGAACGCGGCCGTCGCGTAGAACAGCGGCCGGATGACGGGGAGAATCCGGTCGATGGGCTGTTGATTTCGCCGATACTCTCCGGGCGTACATACTGCTGCCTTTTTTCGGGTTTACGCACAGGGAATCATCGAGGCCGTGTGGACTTTTCCGTTTCGGTTTCGCTAAATTCTCACCGTCGCCTGATTCCCTTGTTTCTCAGTCCTTTTGCCCATGCGCCCGTTCATTTCCACCCGTTGCCTCACCAAGTCCGTTTTTTGCGGGCTTATGGCGGTTTTGTTGAGCGGCTGTGCCGTTGGTCCGGATTATGAGCGGCCGTTGCTGTCGATTCCCGGGCGCTGGAGCCAGGCGCCGGAGGTGCGCCAAAGCTCCGTCAAACATCTGGAGCACTGGTGGACCCGCCTCAATGACGCCACCCTCAATCGCCTCATCGACCAGGCCCTGAGCAACAGTTTCGATGTCGCCGCCGCCCGTGCGGTGATTCGTGAAGCCCGGGCGCAGCGGGAGAGGGAAATCGGCAGCCTGTTCCCGGAAGCCTCCGGCAGCGCCGCCTCAACCCGCAGGAAATCCGCCGGACTCGGCAGCACTGTTTCGACGACTCACCAGGGTGTTCTCGATGCCTCTTGGGAAATCGACCTGTTCGGCGGCAACCGCAGGTCCATCGAAGCGGCGACATGGGGAGAAGCGGCGGCGGAGGAACAGCTGCGGCTGACGCTGCAAACGCTGGTCGGTGATATCATCGCGACCTATGTGGAAGCCCGCGGCGCCCAGGCGCGCCTTGAACTGGCGCGGCGCACGGCGGCCATCCAGCGGGCGACGGTCGATCTGACGCGGACGAAGTACGAAGCCGGTTCCGCATCGGAAATGGATCTGGCCAAGGTCGAGGCGACGGCGGCCGGCACCGAGGCGGATATTCCGGCGTATGAAGCCACCTTTGCCCGGGCGGTGAACCGCATCGCCGTGCTGCTGGCACGCTCTCCCGGCGAGCTCAATGATATCATGGCCAAGGTCCGGCCGATCCCCGCTCCCGGCGCGGCGTTGCCGAAATACCTTCCCGCGTTTGTGCTCGAACAGCGTCCGGATGTCCGCATCGCCGAATACCAGCTGGCGCAGAAAACCGCCAATGTCGGGCGCGCCGAAGCCGCCCGGTATCCGCGCGTCAGCCTGACCGGCAATATCTCCACCTCGGGCGCGCGTCTCGGCGATCTCGGCAAACACTCGACCATCGGCTGGGCCCTCGGGCCGTCGCTGTCGGTGCCGATTTTCAACGCCGGGCAACTGCGGGCCGATGTGGAGGCGGCGGACGCCCAGCGCGAGCAGGCGGAATACTCCTTCCGCGCCACGGTGCTCAGCGCTTTGGAGGAAGTGGAGAACGCCTTTGTCGACCTGGCCAAGGACCGGGAACGTTATGCCCGCCTGAAATTCGCCCGGGATTCCCAACGCAAGGCCGCGGACATGGCGCGCACCCTGTATCAGGAGGGCTCCATCAGTCTGCTGGAAATGCTCGATGCCGAGCGTTCCCTCTATTCCGCCGAAGCGTCACTGGTGCAGGCGCGCATGGATGTGACCGCCGATTACGTCACCCTGGCCAAGGCCTTGGGCGGCGGGTTTGAAACCGCCGGTGAAGGTGTTCGCCCGAATCCGTGACAGATTTCGCAAACCCGTTACAAAATATTACAAAAAAAACCTTTACCCATCACAACAAAACCGTGATTATCGACGAAACTGATTCTACGGCGGATTTGTCGTATTGCTTTCAGGTTTTGGCGGATACACCCGGATATGCCCAGAAAAAAGAACAAGCTGTTCGTTTTTATACTCACGCTCCTGGTTTTGGCCGGAGCCGGCTGGTGGATTTATACACGGTACTTCACCGAGAAGGAGCCAGAACTGATCGTCACCAGGGTCAAGCGGGGGGCGATTGAAGAAACCGTGCTGGCCACGGGCACTCTGAAGCCGATCACGCTGGTGGCGGTGGGCGCCCAGGTTTCCGGTCGGGTGGAATCCCTCAAGGTGCATCTCGGGCAAAAGGTGCGCAAAGGCGACCCGGTGGCGGAAATCGATTCCATCAAACAACGCAACGATCTGGCCGTTGCCGAAGCCAATCTTGCCATGTCGGTGGCCGACAAGGCCGAGCGCGAGGCCAACCTCATCAAGGCGGAACTGGATTTTGAACGTCAGAAAACCACCTTTGCCCGGAACGCGTCCTCCAAGGCCGATTACGACGCGGCGGAAGTCAACGTCAAGGCAACCCGCGCCAAGGTGGACTATATCGACGCCCAGATAAAGGAACGGGAGCGCGCTGTGGATACGGCGCGGGTCAATCTCGGATACACCAGTATCACCGCGCCCATTGACGGCACCGTGCTCGCCGAAGTGGTGCAGGAAGGCCAGACGGTGAACGCGGTGCAATCGGCGCCGACCATTGTGATTCTCGGCGATATCGACACCATGCGGGTGCGGGCGGAAATATCCGAGGCAGACATCGTGCGGGTCAAACCCGGGCAGGAGGTCTACTTCACCATTCTCGGCGATCGCGTGCGCCGCTATACCGGCGTGCTGTCGTCCATCGAGCCGGCGCCGGAAAGCATCAAATCCGACAGCGCCGTCGTTTCCTCATCTTCGTCCAGCTCGGCCTCACAGAGCGCCGTCTATTATATCGGCGTCTTCGACGTTCCCAATCCCGACGGCAGCCTGCGCACCTATATGACCGCGCAGATTTCCATTATCCTCGGCAAGGCGGAGAACGCCCTGATCATTCCGGCCTCGGTTCTGGAGACTCCGAACAGCGACGGCAGATATACCGTGGAAGTGCAGGAGAAGGATAAAACCGTCGTCAAGCGCGCCATTACCGTGGGCTTGAACAACAAGGTCTCCGCCGAGGTGCTCTCGGGCCTTGAAGAAGGCGAGCGGATTGTCGTCGGCAAGGAATCCGCCGATACCGCGCAGCAGGCCGGTGGCATGCGTATGCGCGGCATGGGCCCGCCGAGATGACCACCATGTCCGACCCGCTGCTCACCCTTGAGAAAATCCGCCGGGAATTCCCTTCCGGAGAAGGGACGCTCGCCGTTCTGAAGGATGTCGATCTCACCTTTCATGCCGGAGAAATGGTTGCCATTGTCGGCGCGTCGGGGTCGGGCAAATCAACATTGATGAATATCCTCGGTTGTCTCGACCGCCCGACATCCGGAAGTTACAGGATTTCCGGCCGCGAAACCGGCGAGTTGGAACCCGACGATCTGGCGGAGCTGCGGCGGGAGCATTTCGGCTTCATCTTTCAGAGGTACCACCTGCTGCCGGAGTTGACGGCGCTGGGTAACGTGGAAATCCCGGCCATTTACAGCGGTGTGGATCGCAAAGAGCGTCGAAGTGCCGCCCGCGTGCTGTTGAATCGTCTCGGGCTGGCGGACCGCACCGGGCATCGACCGAGCCAGCTCTCCGGCGGTCAGCAGCAAAGAGTGTCCATTGCCCGGGCGCTGATCAACGGCGCCCAGGTGATTCTCGCCGATGAACCGACCGGCGCGCTCGATCGCAGCAGTGGTGAGGAAGTGCTGCGCATTCTCGAGGAGCTCAACGCCGACGGCAAGACCATCATCATCGTGACCCACGATATGAGCGTCGCCAAACGCGCCGCCCGTATCATCGAAATCGATGACGGCGTCATCACGTCCGACCGCGCCAACCCTGATTTTACACCGCGCGTGGCGACCAAACCGGTGACGGTGAAAGAAACCCGCAATCCGGGGCGGTTCGGCGGTCTGTTCGGCCGTCTCGGCGAGGCGCTGCGCATGGCGCTGCTGTCGATGAACGCGCATCGGCTGCGGACGTTTCTGACCATGCTGGGCATCATCATCGGTATCGCTTCGGTGGTGTGCGTGGTGGCGCTGGGCGCCGGCTCCACCGAGCAGGTGCTGTCGCAGATTTCCTCATTGGGGACCAACACCATCGAGGTGTTCCCGGGGGAGACCTTCGGCGATGTGCGCTCGGGCAAGGTCCGCACCCTGGTGGTTGACGACGCCGACGCCCTGGCCGAGCAGCCCTATGTGGACGGGGTGACGCCGACGGTTTCCACCGGCGTGAAAATCCGTTTTGGCGCCTATGAGTCCAGCGCCCAGATCAACGGCGTCGGCAGCCAGTATTTCAAGGTGCGCGGCACCAAGATCGCCCAGGGCCGGTTGTTCGATGAAACCAGCGTCGTCAACCAGGAACAGGTGGCGGTCATCGATGAAAATACGCGCAAGGCCTTGTTCGACAAGTTCGACGGCAGCCCGGTGGGGCAGATTCTGTTTGCCGGCAACGTGCCGGTGCGGATCATCGGTGTTGCCGAACCGCAGCAGGCGGGGTTCGGGGTGAGCTCCAACCCGTCCATCTTCATGCCCTATACCGCGGTGCAAACCCGGTTTCTCGGCGATTTCTCCCTGCGCAGCATCACGGTGCGTATCAGCGACAACGTGTCCACAACGCTCGCCGAAGAGACGCTGACACGCTTTCTCACCCGGCGTCATGGCGCCAAGGATTTCTTCATCCTGAATACCGATGAAATCCGCAAGACCATCACCCAGACCACCCAGACCATGACCCTGCTGATTTCCGCCATCGCCGTCATATCGTTGGTCGTCGGCGGTATCGGCGTCATGAACATCATGCTGGTCACGGTGTCGGAACGCATCAACGAAATCGGCGTGCGCATGGCGGTGGGCGCCCGGCGCGGCGATATCCTGCAGCAGTTCCTCATCGAGGCGGTTCTCGTCTGCCTGCTGGGCGGGTTGCTGGGAATCGGGCTGGCGCTGGGGTTCGGCTATGTGTTCGCGCAGTTCGTCACGACATTCCGGCTGGTCTATTCCAACGTCTCCATCGCGTCGGCGTTCCTGTGCTCGACACTGATCGGCGTGGCGTTCGGGTTCCTCCCGGCGCGCAATGCCTCGCGGCTGGATCCGGTGGTGGCGCTGAACCGGGATTAACCGGCGGTCTTCTTTGCCGGATAAGTCCGCGCGCCGAAAATGGCGCTGCCGATCCGGATATGGGTGGCGCCCATCCGGACCGCCGCCTCGAAATCATCACTCATGCCCATGGACAGATCCGGCAAATCGTGGCGCTCCGCCAGCTTGGCCAGCAGGGCGAAGTGCGGGGAGGGTGGTTCATCCACCGGGGGAATGCACATCAACCCGGAAACGGTGAGGCCGTACTCCTCCCGGCATTGTTTCAGGAATTCGGCAAGCCCGGCCGGGAAAACGCCGCCTTTCTGCGATTCTTCTCCGGTGTTGACCTGAACGAGGAGACGCGGCGCGCGATTCGCCGCCGCCAGTTCCTTCGCCAGGGCTTTGGCCAGCGAGTCCCTGTCCAGGGTATGGATACAGTCAAACAGGGCCACCGCCTGGCGCGCCTTGTTGCTTTGCAGCGGGCCGATCATGTGCAGAGCGAGTCCGGGAATACCGGCCTTCGGCGCCAGCCATTTCTCCGTTGCTTCCTGTACGTAGTTTTCGCCGAACGCCCGTTGACCGTACTTCAGCGCCGGGGCAATGCGGGAAAAGGGAAAGGTCTTGGAAACGGCAATGAGCGTAATGTCGGCCCGCCGCCGGCCGGTGTCGGCGCAGCAACGCGCCAACCGCGATTCGACATCCTCCAGTCCGCGCAGGATATCTCCGTTTTCTTTCCCTTGGCTTGTCGAGGTTTCGTCACCCATGTCCCTTTTCCCTGCTGCGTTTTGACGCAATATGCGGTCTCCGTTTATAACAAAATTGTAATTTTGACAATTGTAGGTCATAATTGCGGCGTATGATGAACATCCGACCGTCCTTGAAGATTTGAGAACGTTCACGGCAGTTTCGGTTCGAATGAAGCGGGAGTGCGGAGTATTTTTCTCTTTTATCAACAGGACGGTTAAGAACCTTTAATATTTTCCGGATATTAATACTCCGGAACAGCGTGGGTCCTGTTAAGCCGTCGTTCAAGCATCCCGGTTTCTAATGGAAAATCAGGGAAAAGGGAATGACGGATTTCCGCTGCGGATCAATCCGGCGGTGGTGACGACAGGGGTCACACGCTTCAGTTAACGAGAGATAGGAACGCCGATGTTTGGAAGACGCGCAAAATCCGGTGGCTCACAGACCCCCCCCAAACCTGAATCCAGGTTTGCGGAACGTCCCGAGTCGACTTCGAGGGGCAACGACTCTTATCTGGGAAGACGCGAACTTGTTCCCCAGCAGGAACCGGAAGAGCAGGTCCCCGAACCGAAAACCATGAAGCAGGTGTTCGCTCCGCCGCCGCCGCCGACGAAGGCCGCACCGACCAAAAAGAATGCCACCTATTACCAGAACAAGGAAGTCATCTTCCAGGCGTTGGTCGACACCATCGACATGGCGCGCCTGTCGCAGATGGATATCGATGTCGCCAAACGAGAACTGCGGGCCGTTCTTTCGGATATTATCGCCGTCAAGAACATCCTGTTGTCCATCGCCGAACAGGAAGAACTCCTCAACGATATCAGCAGCGATATTTTCGGTTACGGCCCGTTGGACAGCCTTCTGGCGCGTGACGATATCGCCGACATCATGGTCAACGGCAGCAACCGAACTTATATCGAAGTGAACGGCCACGTCGAACTCACCGACATCCAGTTCCGGGACGACGCCCAGCTGACCGCCATCTGCCAGCGAATCGTGTCGCAGGTCGGCCGCCGCGTCGACGAATCATCGCCGATATGCGATGCGCGTCTTGCCGACGGTTCCCGTGTCAACGTCATCCTGCCGCCGTTGGCCATTGACGGCCCGGCGCTCACCATCCGTAAATTCAAAAAAGACAAGCTGACCCTGGACCAGTTGCTGCGGTTCGGCTCGGTTTCCCAGGAAACCGCGGAAATTCTGCAAATCATCGGCCGGGTGCGCTGCAATGTGTTGATCTCCGGCGGTACCGGTTCGGGAAAAACCACGCTGCTGAACTGTCTCACCCAGTACATCGAACACACCGAACGCATCATCACCTGCGAAGACGCCGCGGAGCTGCAGCTGCAGCAGCCGCACGTCGTGCGACTGGAAACCCGCCCGCCCAACCTTGAAGGCGAAGGCCAGGTGACCATGCGCGACCTGGTGCGTAACTGCCTGCGTATGCGTCCTGAACGAATTATCGTCGGTGAGGTGCGCGGAACCGAGGCGCTGGACCTGCTGCAGGCCATGAATACCGGTCACGACGGCTCGATGGGAACGCTGCACGCCAACTCTCCCCGTGAAGCGATTCAGCGTCTCGAGTCCATGGTGACCATGGGCGGCTACGGCCTTCCCATCAAGACCATCCGTGAAATGATCGCCTCATCCATCGACGTCATCATTCAGGCCGCCCGTATGCGCGACGGTTCCCGGCGTGTCACCCATGTCACCGAAGTCCTGGGTATGGAAGGCGATGTCATGACGACCCAGGACGTGGTGATTTATGAAATTACCGGTGAAGATGAAAACGGGCGTCTCATCGGTCAGCATCGCGGCACCGGCGTTTTGCGTCCGAAATTCCGGGAACGCGCGTCCTATTACGGAATCGACACCGAATTGGCCGACGCCTTGGAACGCTTGGAACGCAAGCACGGAATCGGATTGTCCGAGGAGGATTGAGCCAACCGGTTGATTCGCGTTCATCCCGGCGGCCGCGTTCAGCGGCCGCCTTTTTTTGCCGGAGAAACCGCGGGCGGTTCAGGCAACGGCAGCCGGGCTGTAATCGGCATTCAGATAATCGCGGGACCGCATCTCGATCAATCGTGACACGGTGCGGTCAAACTCGAAGATTTCCGGGCCGGTGGCGGCGTAGTAAAGCTCCTGGACGTTTGTTTCGGCGGACAGCACCAGTTTGACCCTGGCGTTATACAGGGCGTCGACAAGCAGAGTGAAGCGCTTGGCTTCATTGCGCATCTCGATGTCCATTTTCGGCACGCCGTCGATGAACAGTGTGTGATAGGCGCGGGCCAGCGCCATATAATCCGAGGCGCCCAGCGCCCGTTCACAGAGATCGCTGAAGGAACAGCGGGCGACGCCGCCGATGGCTTCGGGAATCTCGAAGCGGTGGCCCTTGATGTTGAACACCGCCCGTGTGCCGTGCCGGTGGCCGGTGAGTTCGTAAAACAGGTGGTCCATCGCCTCTTTGGCATAGTCATCGGCGGGCGTGTAAAACACCGGCGCGGCGCCGATCTTCTGCAGGCGGTAATCCGACGGTGTCATCAGCGGCACAACCTTGAGGCGCTGCTCCAGCTCGGCGATAAACGGCAGGAACGAGTTACGGTTCAGCCCGTTCTCATAGAGCTTCGACGGTTCGACATTGGAGGTGGCGACCACCACCACTCCCTTTTGGAACAGCCCGGAGAACAACCGGCCGAGAATCATGGCGTCAGCGATATCGGTAACGGAAAACTCATCAAAACAAAGCACCGATACTTCCCGGGCGAGGTCTTCAACAATCGGGGTGACCGGCTCGGCAAACCGCGTGGTTCCCGTCAGGGATTGCTGACGCCAGCGAAAGGCGCGTTCGTGAATATCCGCCATGAATTCCTGGAAATGGCAGCGTTTCTTGCGGGGGAGCGACAGAGCGTCGTAGAACAAGTCCATCAGCAGGGTTTTGCCGCGCCCCACCGGCCCCCAGATATACACTCCCCGGACGGTTGGAGTTTGGGCCGGGGGCGCCTTTTTGAACGGCCACAACCGAATGCCGCCGGGTTCGGCGGAGGGCCCGGCGTCCTCAAGCTGTTTCAGCAGGGCATCGAGAATGGCGACAACCTTGAGTTGCGCCGGGTCTTCATCGATGATCCCGTTTTCCAGCAACGTTTCATACAGCGATTGAACTGTCGTTTTCAACCGATTACCCGCATCAGACGCAACAGCAGTGGCTCTATTTCGATAACGTCAGGTCGGCGCCTGAAGATTGAATAACGCCGCTGAGCTGGTTTTCGCTTCCCCTGAGGCGCGCCGCGACCACGCCGCCCGGCTGGTAGAGATAGACCTCGCCGTTGCGGTATTCCCATGAGGAGACCTTCGCCAGGTCTTTGTTGGCACATCCTGAAGTTTTTGCGCGATAGAAATCCAGAGAAGAGATACTGGTCAATGTCACGGAGCATGAACCCAAAGCGTCGCGGGCCGTCCAGCGTCCCATCATCCGACGCCACGGCGGTGTGGTAATCACCGGCCGAATCACTTCGGAGGACGAGCCGTCGGCGGTGCGATTCGCACGTTGGTCATCGATAATCGGAGGCGTGTCGGTGGGCAAAGCGGGCAGCGGATCGATTTGAACGGGTGCTGCTGGAATCGGCTCCACCGGCTGCTGCGGGGGCGGACCGCCGGAGTTCCACGGAAGATAGCTGCGCGAGGTCGTGCATCCTCCCGCGACAAAAGCCGTCAAAGCACATGCCAGAATTCTGATTGTCGTCCGGTTTCGTATCATGGGTATCTCTCTGGACCAACTGAGGTTCTCCGCTCAGTCCCTATGGGGGTTTGCGGGCATATCAAAAGGAATTCCAAGGTCCGGCATAAAGCTCCGATGGTTCGACAAAACCCTCTTGCAGAATCCTTACCTTCCGCTCGAGCGGTCCTATGCGGCCGTCACCGGCGTTTCCTGCCTCCCCCCTTGTTGTTGAAGATTTATCCCGGAGTCAAGGCGGATTTATAAAATATCTCAAACTGTAACTTTCATGTTCACCCGTCCGGTTCGGGTCCATCCCACGCGGGACGCCGTGTCAGAGTCTCGAAGGGCTTGAAGCGGAGGGTATGATCGGC
>JAISTL010000024.1 GCA_031272615.1 Methylobacteriaceae bacterium
CAGCTGGATGCCGTGGTGGATGTGGTGTCCGTCGCCTGGCTGATGGACCGGCTCAAACCGCGGCGCGTTGTCGGTTCCCCCGTGCACGTCGGCAGCGGCCACGTCCACACCGCCCACGGCGTGCTGCCGGTGCCGGCTCCGGCAACGGCGCGGCTGCTGCGGGGCATTCCGTGCTATGGCGGCGATATCCGCGGCGAGTTGTGCACGCCGACGGGAGCGGCGCTGCTGAGCCATTTTGCCTCCGCCTTCGGGCCGATGCCGCCGATGACGCTTCGCGCTGTCGGTTACGGTTTGGGACACAAGGAATTTGGCGCCGCCAACTGCCTGCGCGCCTTCCTGGGCGAGAGCGCCGGGGGTGCGGCGACGGTCGGTGACACGGTTGTCGAGCTCAAATGCAATCTCGATGACATGACCGGCGAAGCCATCGGCTACACGACGGCGCTGTTGCTGAAGGAGGGCGCGCTGGATGTGTTCCTGACCCCGATCCAGATGAAAATGGGCCGCCCGGGCGTCCTGCTGACCTGCCTGTGCCCGCCGCAGGAGGCGGAGCGCTTCGCCGCCCTGATGCTCACCCACACCACGACCTTCGGCGTGCGCAAAACCGTTTGCGAACGCGCCGTGCTCGAACGCTCTACCGAAACCCGGGAGACCGCCTTCGGCCCGGTGCGGTTCAAGAGCGGCGGCGGCCATGGAGTTTCCAGGGAAAAGCCGGAATATGACGATGTCGCGGCGGCGGCTGAGGCCGGTGGACAACCGTTTCACACAGTGGCCGCGGCTCTCGCCGGCAGGGAGGAGTGACGTGCCCGCTCTCGAAGAAAAACGGCAGGCGCTGATTGCCTGTCTCAAAGATCTCGGCGGCGTCGCCGTGGCGTTTTCCGGCGGCGTCGATTCCACTCTGCTGTTGAAAATCGCCCACGATACGCTGGGCGAAAAGGCGGTTGCGCTGACGGCGCGCTCCGCCTCCTTCCCGTTACGCGAACTCAACGAAGCGAAAGCCTTCTGCGAAGGTGAACACATCCGCCATATCCTGTTCGACTCCGGGGAAATGGACGATGACCGCTATACCAGCAACCCGGTCAACCGCTGCTATCTGTGCAAGAGCGGGTTTCTGGCCAAGGCGGTGGAGATCGCCCACGCCCACGGCATCCCCCATGTGGCTGAAGGCTCCAATGTCGACGACATGGGAGATTACCGCCCGGGGCTGACGGCGGTGGCGGAACTGGGAGTCAAGAGCCCGCTGCGTCAAGCAGGCCTCACCAAGGCGGACATCCGCGCCCTTTCCAGAGAGCTCGGGCTGAAAACCTGGAACAAGCCTTCGTTTGCCTGCCTGTCCAGCCGCATTCCCTACGGCGAGAAAATCACGCCGCAGCGCCTCGCCATGATCGACAAGGCGGAACAGTTTCTGCTGGATATGGGCATCGTTCAGGTGCGGGTGCGCGCCCACGGGAACCTGGCGCGCATCGAAACCGATGGCGCCGGCATGGCGCGGATTATGGAAGAGGCCAACCGCAAGGCCATCCACGCGGCTTTCCGCGGTTACGGCTTCGCCTATGTGTCGCTGGACCTCATGGGCTACCGTACCGGTAGCATGAACGAACCGCTCAAAGCGGCTCCCCCGGCAAAAGCGCCGGAACCGTGAGAACCCGCACGCCCGGGGGAGCGTTGCCCCCCGGTTCTCAACTCATTCGCGCTGAGAGGCAGGCGAAGAATCGCCGCGGCGCGTCATCACCAGCCATGCGGCCAAGCCGCAGGCGACAATCAACACCCCGAGCAACGCATCGTCAACACTGATATCCAGAAACGGCTCGCCGCCGGCGATGTTGAAAAAGCCGTCAACGCTCCACATCAACGCCGCGCTCCAGAACATCAGGCTGAGGGTGCCCAGCTTGCGACTGTTGTCCCACCCCTGCCGACGCCACAGCGCCGTCGCGACAAGAGCGGCGCCAACCGTTATCAAAAAGCACATGGCTCGTCTCTCAAGTTGAAGCGGTTTTTGCCGAAGCCCTTCCGGCGCGGTCCGCGAGCAGCATCGCGACATACCACACGGCGGTCACCAGCGCCGCCATCGACACCCCGACCGTGCCCATTTCCTCGAGCATCAGCATGGTCTCCGCCGGATTGCTCATGGCGGTGAGGAACGGCGGCCATGGCACAATTTCCCCGTGCCACACGTGCTCAATCATCAGCAGGAACGAGCCGCCCCACAACATGGCGTTCAGCCATTCCAACCTGCGTCTCCAAATGGAGCCGGCGGTCCCATTGCGTTTCATCCGGCGCAGTACCAGCGACACGGCCACGGCCTCCAAAGCCGGAACAATCACACATGCCATAACTTTAAGTCTCCCTTTGCTTCAGTCATTCAGTACCTGTCTGTTCCGCCCGGAACACCTGCGCCCGCCGGTCGGCGCGCTTTATCCGCCGATGCCGCCGCTCCCGCCCTTCAGGGTTGTTCCTCGGCAACATACAATTGATTGCGCGCATTCACAAGATGTTTGCGCATCATGTCCGCGGCGCCGTAGGGGTCCCGGGCTTTCAGCCTGGCGAAAATCTCCTTGTGATGTTCCTGCGCCTGCTCCATGCGCGCCCGGTTGCGGTGCGTCGACCGGCGGGATTGCTTCTGCAGCTCCACGAGGAATGTCGTCAACATCATCAGCACGGCATTGTGGGATGCCGTCATGACCGCGCTGTGAAAATCCATCGAATCCATGTGGATGGGTACGCCGCTCATCAGGTCGGCATCGGTGCGCAGGATGGTACGCTCAATCATCTTCAAATCGTCTTCGGTAGCGTTCTGGGCGGCGAGATACGCGGCGTGGGGTTCAAACAACAACCGCACATCGAAGAGGTCCGCCAGTAACGTGGAACTCACGGAGTACATCGGCCCCAGCGAATTGAGCAGCTCCACCGGGTCAAGCTGCCTCACAAACACGCCCTTGCCTCGAATCTGCTCGACAATCCCGAGGTATTCCAACACCTTCATCGCTTCCCGCACCGGAATGCGGCTGACATTCAGCGAAGCGGCCAATTCCCGCTCGGAGGGCAGCATGTCCCCCGGTTTGATCTCGCCGGAAAGGATTTTGTTTTTCCACAGGTCGACGATCTGTTTGTAGAGGGAATCGGTGTTTCGGTTGAGTTGCACCTCAGTCATCTCGGGTTTGGACATCATGTTCTCCGGCGGAAAAGACTACGGCTAGTTACCTGATTTCCGCGCAAATAACAAGGGGTTCAGGACGTTCCGGAGGGAGACAGCAGGGCTGTAATCCCGCCGGCGGAGCGTATGGTATCGAGTGAGACGCAGGCGTCGATGACCGCCTCGGCGTTTTGCGGAGACAGGCGCGGCTTCACCATCAGGCGGAATTTGTCGGCGGCTTCCTGCCATGTCACCGGATTGCCCGGGTCGCCTTTCGGAGACTCCACCCGTTCGCTGAGCACGGTTCCGTCGGCATAATGAATGTCCATGCGCGCCGGCCATTGTTCCGGCATCACGGCGCTGAGGTCCGGGTCTTCCATCACCTCGATTTTGTCGATTAACCGGCGGATATCGGCGTTTCCCAATGCCTCACGGGAAAAATGCCCCTCGGTGGGAAGGCCCTTCAGCAGCGTTGCCGCCACGCACCACGCCAGGCTGAATTTGGCCTCGCGTGTGGTTTTCGGGTTGCGCAAGCCGGCGATATCCAGCGCCGTTCTATAGGTGTGAAGGACAATCCGCGTCATCCCGGCCCCGCTCCCGCGGGCGCGCAAAGCATTGGCGGCGTCGATGGCCGAATGGGTGTGCCGGCAGCACGGATACGGCTTGACGGATACGGTAAGCGTGCGGAAACGCTGCCCGAAATCCTCAAACAGACTTTCATCCACGCTTTGGCGGGCATAACCGGCAAAAAAGCCCTGCGTTCCCTCCAGGATACGGGAGGCGCCGGTGAAATCCCGGGCAGCCAGATAGGCCGCCAACACGCCGTTGGCCGCGGCCTTGCCGGTGTGCAGATATTTGCTCATCGCTCCGTCATGCAAAAACTGCCACAAACCCGCCGCCATGGAGCCGGCGCTGCCCATCGCCCAATTCAAACGGGTTTCCGGCAGGTCGAGGAGTCGGCCAGCCGCCGCCGTCGAACCGAAGACTCCGGCGGTTCCGGTGGTATGCCATATTTCATAGTGCGCCGGAGTCACCGCCGCGCCGATGCGCAGCATCACCTCATATCCGGCGACAATGGCGGTGATCAGGTCTTCACCGTTTTTCCCCAGCCATTCCGAAAGCGCCAGCGCCGCGGGGATGACCACCGTTCCCGGATGGGAAATCGACTCCCGATCGACGTCGTCCATTTCCAGAATATGACCGACGTATCCATTGAAAAAGGCAACGTTGACCACATTTGAAAGCTCCGGTTCGCCGACCGCGTGCGCCTGCGGCGCGCCGCCCATGGTGGTGAGGAAAGCACGGGCAGGCGCCGCATTGGAGCTCATCGCGCCCCTGAGGGCGCATCCCAGCCAGTCCAACACGAGAAGTTTGACCTTGTCTCTGACCTCGGCCGGAATCCGCGAATAAGCGAGCCCGGCGGCAAAGGCGGAACAGGCCTCCGAGACCGAGGAGCGAGGGTTGTTCCCCATAGTTCAATACCCCATGGCGGCAATGGCCTGCCGCCCGGCGGCCCGCACATCGTCATAAACGCTGTGGCCGCGGCAATCCATCGTCACGATAAACGGCCCGAAATCCTTGACCTCGAGAACCCACATCCCTTCGGGCATACCGTTCTCCAGCCAGTGGACGCCCTTGATGGCCCGCACCCCGGCGCCGATCTGAACCGCGCATCCCGGCGCAGCCTGAAGATAAGCCTGTGTGTAGCGCTGAAACGCCGCCTTGCTGTCATCGAACATGCCGCCCTTGCCGATGATGAGTTTGACGCCGAGCCGGCCGATGAGGTCGGCGTAGGGTTCCATACGCATGCTTGTCGTGGGGCCGATGACGTTCAGCCGCCACCCGTCGCCGTCTTTCAACGCCACGGGGCCGGCATGGAACACGGCGCTTCCGGCGAGGGGCTCCGGCAGCGGCTGGCCCTTTTCCGCCAGAGCGCGTATTTCCATGTGCGCCATATCCCGCGCCGTGTAGACGATACCGTCCAGATATACGCTGTCTCCGAGGGCAAGTTTCTCAATATCGGCATCCGTCACCGGAAGCGTCAGATGGTGTTCCGCCATTAGTAATCTCCTTCCTGAAAAAGATGCTGCACTGTTCCGTCGGGATAAATCCGCACGCCGAAACGGCGGGCGACCCAACAATGGAAGTTGACGGTCACCGGGCAGATGGCGGTGTGGGTCGCCGCGTGGGCGATTTTTACCGCCAGAGTGGTTGTGTCGCCGCCGATTCCCGCCGGGCCGACACCCAGCTTGTTGACGGAGTCCAACAGCTCGGTTTCAAGGGCCGCCAACAGCGGGTCCGGATTGGTATCCCGCCAGTCCCGGGTGCTGACCGCCTCGCGGCTGAGTTTGGAGGCGACATCCATCTGCCCGCCGATGCCGATGCCCAGCGCCGAAGGCGGACACGGAATGCCGCCGGCCTTGACGACCGTTTCCAGCACGAGTTTTTTCAGTCCGGAGAGGTCCTTGCCCAGTGTCGCCGTGGTCATGATGACGCTGGCGTTGCCGAGTTCCGCCCCGCAGCCCTTGAAACTGGCGATGATTTCAAGATACGGCAGGCCCGGCACCAGACGGTATTCCATGTTGGGGACGCCCTCGCCGCTGCTGTCGCCCGGGTTGTTGCGGGTGAGGGAGTGGACGATGCTGGGGCGGATATAACCCTTGGCCGTGCACTCCGCCAGCGCCTTCTGAATGTGCTCCCGCAGCCCGGCGACCGGCATTCCGTCGTCATAGCGCACCCAAACCGTCGGAAACCCCGGGGACTGGCATACCGGCTTGTCCAACCGGCCGGCCATGGCGACGTTGTCCAGCATCGTCTGCAGCATGACCCGCGCCGAGGGGACGGTTTCCCTCTCGAGAGCGCGGCGCATCAGCACCTGGACATCGGCCGAGATACCGGTACACCCTTTGTGTATCAACTCGACAATATCTTCGTAGGATACCTTGACTCCCGACATTCGGTTCTCCCTGATTTTGTTGTTCGGCTTGGCGCCGTCATTTGGTATAATGGTATACCACACGATAGCGAATATCCCGTGATCTGTCAATACGTCTTAATAAAAGAATTCACGCGGACATAGGGGATATGTCGGTTTTTCAATGTGTTAATTTAAAACTCCGCAAAATGGCCTGATACCGAAACAAAGCACTTGACAACTATCTTAATTGACCGTATGCCATCGGGTGCTACTAATGGAATACCGGTCTACCGAGGTCCGGTGGCACGGTAAAGCTGAATCAAATCAAACCACTTCCGGAGCCAAAATGACACGCAACGCCTTAAAACTCAGTCCACAGGACAACGTCGCGTCCGCCATTGTTCCCCTCAAAACAGGGGAAACAGCGGAAATCTATTACCACGATGAACTTCTTGAACAGATTCCCCTGGTTGACGATGTCCCCTTCGGGTTCAAGTTCGCCGCCCGTGACATTTCCAAGGGAGAAGACATCCTGAAATACGGCGTACCCATGGGAGTCGCTTCGGCCGACATCAGAGCCGGCGAGATGGTGCACGTGCACAATGTCGAAGGCGCCCGAGGTCGTGGAGACAAAGGAGAAGCGAAATGACCAAGACCTTTATGGGCTACCCCCGTCCCGACGGTTCGGTCGGTGTGCGAAATTACGTTCTGATTATTCCGGTGAATCGTTCGTTGAATTTCATCGCCTCCTACGTGGCCAAAATGGTCAACGGAGTCAAGCACTTCGAAATTCCCGCCGAGGGTGGTCGCCCGGAGCGTGATCGTGAAACCATTGTCCGTACCGCGGTCGGCCTGGCTGCCAATGCCAATGTCGGCGGTATCATTCTGCTCGCCGTCAAGCCGAGATACGGCTACAAGAACATGTCGCCGAGCTACTTCCTCGACGAGATCAAGAAGACCGGCAAACCTTACCGGACGGTGGTGCTGACCGAGGAAGGCGGAGCATACAAAATGCTCGGCGAGACCCTGCGTCAGGCACGCGAAATCGTTCGCGAAGTCTCCCGGGTTCGTCGGGAACCCTGTGATGTCGGCAAGCTTGTTCTCGGCGTCAAGTGCGGCATGTCCGACCCCACCTCCGGCATGGCGGGCAACCCCGTCGTCGGTTATGCCTACGATCTGCTGATCAAGGCCGGCGGCACCGCGTTCTTCGGCGAAACCACGGAAATCATCGGCGCCGAGGATATTCTCGCCCAGCGCGCCGCCACCCCCGAAATCGGACAGCAGATCCTCGACATCACCAACTACTGGGAAGAAAAAGCCAAGAGCACGGGCGAGGATATCCGCGCCATCAATCCCATTCCCGCCAACATCGCCGCCGGCATCACCACCCTGGAGGAGAAGTCGCTTGGCGCCATCTCCAAGGGCGGCACGACC
>JAISTL010000094.1 GCA_031272615.1 Methylobacteriaceae bacterium
TTGGAAATATAAAGGCGATTTCAACAGCGTTGTTTCTCGCCCAATCAATCGGGTTCCGGTTCACTTGCGGCGTAATTCCTTTGACAGTCAGTTAAAGTGTAAGGAGGGTACTTCGTCAACGCGGAAAACCCTATACCCGCAATATTCCGCGCGTTCTATATTTTTTCCAGAAAAGCCACAAAAATCCCAGAAGATGACCCGACAAAAATACTATCAACCAAACGCAACCCATATCCAACATCAAAAGCGGTTGCGCGAAGGGAAACCACCAACAAAACAAGAATATTCCCTCAACCACCAAAGTATAAATCGCGCCAAACATCCAAGAAAAACTGAAAACAACTGGAACAAATACAAGAAATATCATTATCGTCAGGGTGTAATAATTAAACAATACATTTTCGAAATAAAACATAAGCAATTCAGAAACATTTGCCTTGCGCTCCGAAATTGTCGCGAGTTGTTGAGTTGCCGAATCATAATCACCTATCTCCAATACCAGCAAATCCCAATTCCCCCTATGAGCCGCATACACGGAGCGGCGGGGAGAATGGAAGGGGCGGCGACTAAGCACAAAATAGTCGTAGGTGGTGCCATCGAAGGCATAAGGTCTGCAATACCAATCAACCACGCCAAGGTGGCCCGGCCCCGCAGGACCGGGACGGAAAGAAGAATTACATTTTACTCCAGTACAATAAACAACAAGGAAAAGGTGTTGTCGTGCGTCTTCTGAACGAAGAGAATCCTCTGGTATTTCATGGCACGGCAAAGAAGGTAATTCAGTGTTCGGACGTGCCCGATAAAAGGCAAGTATCAGGTTGAGCAGAACCACGGTCGAGACCATGGTCAAAAGAAAGAGTTCAGGGAAATAGTATCTCAACTTTTTCATCGGTTTTCTCGAGCGCGCGGGAAAGTCAGGAAATTGATATTCTGTGATGATTTTTCGCGTGCTGCAGCGGGGAACCGGACAGGTTCCCGCCGCTTTTTTATCTATGAGTTATCCCGCATCGCTGTCAAGTTGAATCCCAAGTAGGATATGATTGGGCGCAACATATTGTTTTTCAACACCTTTCTCTTTCTGCTGGCTTTTGGTGTTGGTCTCCCGGCAACAAATGACAACTTCCGCAGGCCCGGCCCGTGGAGCCCGAAAAAACCCGTCTTCCGATTCCTTTCGCCTTCCCTTTTTGCCTTTCCACCCCTATGATGGATAGATCCGGGACCTTCGTGAACACCCGGGTCGGACACCGTAAGGAAACACCATGACTGTCCCGGTTTTGACGACGGTGATTCATGGCGACATCGAATCCGTCCGCGAATATCTCCGCCTCCCGACTCTTTCTTCCCTCCGTTCAGGCGTTTCCGTCGTTCAAATGGCACGCCGAGCGGCGGCCGGGGCCGATATCGCGCAATTCCGGTTTGAGTTCCCGGCATATCGGCTTGGCGAACGGGCAGCGCGGATGGAAATGGCAGCCGGGCGGCGGCGCGAGCGGCGACGGGATTTCCCCCTTGACCGGGTTGAAGGTGGCGTGGCGCCGGTCCAGCCGCGGCACTTCCCGCAGCAGCGCCCGGGTGTAGGGATGGTTGGGCGAGGAGAAAAGCTCGGCCACCGCGCCCTCTTCGACAATACGCCCGAGATACATCACCATGACGCGGTCAGCGATATGGCGCACAACGCCGATGTCATGGCTGACGAACAGATAACTCAAGCCGAGGTCACGGCGCAACTCCATGAACAGGTTGATGATTTGGGCCTGGATGGAGACATCGAGCGACGCCACCGCCTCGTCGCAGACAATCAGGTCCGGTTCCACCGCCAGCGCGCGGGCGATGCCGATACGCTGGCGCTGGCCGCCGGAAAACTGATGCGGGAAACGGTCCTTGGTGGAGGGGTCGAGCCCGGCCTTGCGCAGGATGCCGTCAATATAGCCGTTGAGTTCCGCCCTGGGCCTGACGCGGTGATAGGCCGGCGCCTCGCCGACCAGCCGCCCCATGCGATAGCGCGGATTGAGTGAATCCAACGGGTCCTGGAACACCATCTGCACCTTGAGAGCGGCGCGGCGCGCCTCCTCGCCCTTGAGATCGGACAGAGGGACGCCGCGGTAGAATACGGTTCCCGCCGTCGGCCGGTCGATGCCGGCAATCATGCGCCCCAGCGTCGATTTTCCGCAGCCGCTCTCGCCGACAAGCCCGACGGCCTCGCCCTCGTGAACGGTGAGGTCCACCGAGTCGACGGCATGAACGGCGATGTCCTTCTGGTTCGCACCCAGCAGGTTGGCAAGCCTGGCCGCCAGATCCGGCTTGCGGGTGAAGACGCGGCTCACGGCCCGGGTTTCAATCAGGGGCGTCGGCATCACGAGTCCTCCACCAATGGATGAACGCAGCGGGCGAAACGGCCCGGCCCGAAGGCGGAAAGCGGAATATCGCCCCGGCACTCCGGCGTCGCCAGGGCGCAGCGCGGATGAAAGCGGCAGCCCGCCGGCATACGGTCGATGGCGGGAGTCATGCCGGGAATCTGGTAGAGCGGTTCGCCCGGCCGGTTGTGCCACGGCACCGAGCGGATGAGGCCGCGGGTATAGGGGTGGATCGGCCGGTCGAGGATGTCGTCAACGGCGCCGAGCTCAACGATACGCCCGCCGTACATCACATAAACCCGGGTGGTCAGGCCCGCCACCACCGTCAGATCGTGGGTGATCCACACGAGCCCGGCCCCGGTATCCCGGCAGAGCTTTTGCATTTCCGAGAGAATCTGCCCTTGGATGGTGACATCGAGAGCCGTCGTCGGTTCGTCGGCGATGATGATATCCGGGCGGTTGAGAAGGGCGATGGCAATGGCGACGCGCTGGCGCATGCCTCCGGAAAACTGGTGCGGATAAGCTTTCAGACGTTCCTCCGGGGAGGGAATGCCGACTTGCCCGAGGGCGTCCCGGCATCTCGTCCGCGCGGTTTCGGCGTCGATGCGGGAATCATGGGCGCTCAGCGCTTCCATCATCTGGGTGTCGATGCGCAGCACCGGGTTGAGGGTCATCATCGGGTCCTGGAAGATCATGGCGATGCGGGCGCCGCGAATCTGCCGCAGGCGTTCCTTGCCGGCGCTCACCAGGTCTTCGCCGTTCAGCAGGATTTTGCCTTTGGTGATTTCCCCCGGTTTGTCGATGAGCCCCATGATGGACAAGCCGGTTACCGATTTCCCGGAACCGGATTCCCCCACCAGGCCGATGATTTCTCCTTTGTCGACGAACAGGTCGACATCGCTCACCGCCGGCACCATGCGGCCGCGGATGCGAAAACACGTTTCAAGACCGATGACCGATAAGGCGGGGTTTGTCATGGTTGTCACCCCTGGTGTCTCGGATTGAGAATATCGCGCAGGCCGTCGCCGATGAGATTGATGCCGACGACCAGCACCAGCAGGGCCAGCCCCGGAAACAGGCTGATCCAGTAATCTCCGGAAAGGAGATACTCAAAACCGTTGGAGATGAGCAGCCCCAGCGACGGCTCTGTGACCGGCAGGCCGATGCCGAGGAAGGACAGCGTCGCTTCCAGCATGATGGCGTAGGCAAGCCGCATGGTTGCCACCACGATGAGCGGCGGCAGACAGTTGGGCAGGATGTGGCTGAAAATGATGCGGGACTTGGGAAGCGCGAGGCAGATGACGGCGTCGACATAGGAGCGGCGCCGTTCAACCAGCGCGCTGCCGCGCACGGTGCGGGCGTAGTAGGCCCATTGGGTGACCACCAGCGCCAGAATAATCTTGTCAATGCCCTGCCCGAGAATGGCCAGCAGGATGAGCGCAATCAGAATGGCCGGGAAGGAGAGCTGCATATCGACAATGCGCATGATCACGGCGTCGGTGCGCCCTCCGGCATAGGCGCTGATGAGACCGGCCGCCGCTCCCAGCACCAGGGCGATGGCGGCGCTGGAGGCGCCCACCACAAGGCTGGTCCTGAGCCCGTAGAGGATGGCGGAGAACAGGTCGCGCCCCTGGTCATCGGTGCCGAGAATGAAAATCATGCCGGTGAAACTCTTTGAGCCGGGCGGCAGCCGGCCGTCGAGAATATCGAGCTCAGCCAGATCATAGGGGTTCTGCGGGACAATCCACGGCGCGATGATTGAAACGACGAGCAACACGCCGACCAGAATCAATCCGGTGAGGGCGAAGCGATCCCGCACCAGGGCCAAAAACACCGTCATGAACGGCGAATGGGCCTCTCCCACCGGTTCGAAGGCGTCGGTTTCCATGGGCATGGGCCGGGACATGGGTTCGCTCATTCCGATCCTCCCTCGAGGCGTACCCGCGGGTCGACCACGGAATAAAGAATGTCGACAACGAGATTGATCAGGCTGAACATCAGCACGATGATCATCAGATAGGCGAGGATCAGCGGGCGGTCGAGATTGCCTATGGCGTCGATGATCAGCTTGCCCATGCCGGGCCAGGAGAACACGGTTTCCGTCACCACCGCGAAGGCGATGACGGAACCCAACTCCAGGCCGATCACCGTAATCAGCGGAATCAGCGTGTTCTTCAGCACATGGACGAAGACGATACGGGCGTCCGTAAGGCCCTTGGCGCGGGCAAAACGGATATATTCCATCTGCAGACACTCGATGACTCCGGCACGGGTCAGGCGGATGACCAGCGACACCTTGTAGAGCGCCAGGTTGATGGCGGGCAGGATGAGGTGCGCCAGCCCGTCCCACGTGAGGAAGCTGACGGGAACGCCGAGGAGTTCGACGGTTTGCCCCCGCCCCGAAGCCGGCAGCCAGCCGAGCTTGACGGAGAACAGCATCACCAGCATCAGGCCGATCCAGAAGGTCGGCAGGCTGAAACCGAGGATGGAGAAGGTCATGATCATTCTGGATGTCAGCCGGTCAGGTTTCAGCCCCGCCCATACGCCCAGAGGAATGCCGACGAACACGGCGAGAACGAGCGCGCAGAAGGCCAGTTCCAGGGTGGCGGGCATCCGCGAGAGGATGAGCTTCAGGGCGGGTTGGTTGAACACGAAGGAATTGCCGAGGTCGCCGGCCAGCGAGTTGGTGAGGAATGTCCAGTATTGCGTCCATACCGGCTGATCCAGCCCGAAGGCGCGGATGATGTCCTGCCGTTCCTGGGGCGTGGCGCTGGCGCTGATCAACACATCCACCGGATTGCCGATCATGTAGACGCCGACGAACACCAGCACCGACATCACGAACAGTGTCAAAACCGTCTGGAAGGAGCGTCGCAGCAGGTAAGCCGTCATGATCGAACCTCCGCCTCAAACCGTTTTATCAGAGTTTCCAAGCCGGGCAAAGCACTGCGTCAGCAGGGCGAAAAACCCTTCTTCATCGATGGCCCGCACAATCTCGGCGTTGGCTTCCCGGTCACCCTTGCCCCAGAAATCCGCCCAGGAGTGGCCCATGGTTTTGCCGGTGATTTCGGCTCCGACGGCGGCGCGGGCGGTGGAAAAGAGTTCGGGCTTCAGCAGATAGGCGATGACCATGGCGTCATGAACCGGGCCCCCGGGACGGCCGTAGCGGCGGATATCGCTGCGGTCCGCCGCCCGGAAGAGACAGGCGGCCACTTTGCCCGGCAGGCCGCCGACCCGCTCGATGCCGGCGAGGTGGGTTTCGGTCATCAGGGCTTGAAAGGTGGCGTCAATGGGGATGACGACCAGGGGAATTGCCGATGAAAAGACGATTTCCGCCGCATGGGGGTCAGCGTAGACGTTGAATTCGGCAAAGGGGACGCAGTTGCCCAGCGCCGTAAAAGCCCCGCCCATCATGACGATCCGTCCGATGCCGGCGGCCACCTCCGGTGAATACCGAAGCGCCGCGGCGACATTGGTCAGCGGACCCATGGTACACAGGGTCAGCGGCCTGGCGCGGCGGGCGGCGTCAACCGCTTCGCCCACCAGGAACGGCACGGCGTGGAGGGCTTCGATGCTCTTTTCGGCCGGCGGAACCAGGGAATCGGAAAAAGCGCCGAGGTGGGCGTACTTGCCGTAGACCTGAGCGCGCATCAACGGGCCGGGGCATCCGGCATAAACCGGCAGGTCCGGCCGGCCGGCCAGCGCCGCCATTTTGCAGGCATTGCTGAGCGCCGCTTCAAGCGGCAGATTTCCGGCGACCACCGTGAGCGCCGCCACCTCGAGTTCGGGCGAGGCCAGAGCGCTCAACACCGCCAACGCGTCATCGACCCCGAGGTCCGTATCAATCACAATCCGGCATTTCGTCATGATTCACTCAGTCTCCATACCGGGAAAGCCGCTCGTTCAACAGGGCGAACACCCCGTCAACGTCCACCGAAACAGCGATATCCGCGTTGGGCGGCAAGCCTGATTTGTCGAACCAGTCGGCCACAGTCTGGCCGATGGTCAGTTCCGCTTCATGTTGCACAAAGACCCTGGCGCGTTCCATGCCGAAGAGTTCCGGTTTGATGAGATGGAGTATCACCAGCGGGTCGTGCAGCGGGCCGCCGCGACTGCCGAAGCGTTTGATATCATTGCGGTCCCAATAGGTCATCAGCCCGGCAACGGTTCGGGCGACGGGGTTGTCGATTTCGGCAAACCGCCCGACACGCTCAGGCGTCGCCATCGCCTTGGTGGTGACGTCCAAAGAGAAAATCACCAGCGGGACATCCGAGGAAAACACGATGTGGGCGGCGTGGGGGTCGACCAGGATGTTGAATTCCGAGGTCATGCTGCGGTTCCCCGGAACGCGGAACGCCCCGCCCATCAGCACGATGCGGCGGATGGCCCCGGTGAGGTCCGGCCGCAGCCGCAGCACCAGGGCGAGATTGGTCAGCGGGCCCAAGGCGCACAGCGTGAGCCTGGAACCGGCGGCGCGCGTCTTTTCGAGCTCACCGATGATGAAGTCCACCGCGTGAACCGGCTCGGCATCACGCGACGGCGGCGGAAGCTCCACCGGCCCCATGCCCGATGTTCCGTGGAACTGGCCGTACACCGGTTCAAGGATCAACGGCCGGAAACAGCCGGCGTAAACGGGGATATCCCGACGACCGGCCAGATCCAGCACCTGGAGGGCGTTGCGGGTGGTCTCGGTGACCGGGCGGTTGCCGGATACCGTGGTGATGGCGCGGACATCAAGTTCCGGGGATGCCAACGCGACGAGAAGGGCGACGGTATCGTCGATTCCGGGGTCACAATCAATCAGTACGGGCTGGGAATGCACGATGAGCCTCATGGTTTCAAATGCCGGAGGGCGGGCGTTGACATCGCTTCCCTCTCCCCGCCGCAGCGGGAGGGCCGAACTCCGGGGGGCGGAAACCCGGAATGACGCCTGACCGCGAGCCGGTCATCGGGCCGTTCATCAAAGGCGTCGGTCCGGGTTTGCCCGCGGCGACGGTTACTGCACGTCGTAGGCGAGAGTGTAGCCGTCGGTGCGTCCGGGATAGGAAAGCTCCTTCTTCATCGCCCAGGTGTTGGTGATGAAGAAAACCGGAATGGCGCCCAGTTCCGTCATGGAAATGGTCATGGCCTTCTGCAGCAGCCTGGAGCGCTCGGCGTCATCCAGGGTGTTGCGGGCGTCCTGCAGCGCCTTGTCGAATTCGGCGTTGGAATAGCGGCCGCGATTGCCTTGGCCCGCCTTGGGTCCGAAGGTTTCAAGCACCGGTCCGAGAACTCCGGACGCTTCGCCGGTTTCCACCGCGGCGCCGCCCATGATCAGGCTGAATTCCAAGGCCGAGGCGCGGGGGAAGTAGACGCTGCCGGGCAATGTCACCACTTCGGTCTTGATGCCGACCCGGGAGAACATCTGGCCGATGGCCTGGGCGACTTTCGAGTCATTGGGGTAGCGGTCATTGCTGGCGTGGAAGGTCAGGGTGAACCCGTTGTCGACGCCGGCTTCCGCCAACAGTTGTTTCGCCTTGTCCGGGTCATAGGGGTCGACCTTCAATTCGGGCGCCCAGCCGAAATAACCCTCAGGAACCATCTGTCCGGCGGGAACACCCTGACCGTCCATCACCCGCTCGACGATGGCGTCGCGATTGATGGCCAGTGACAGGGCGCGGCGCACGTTTGGGTTGAGCAGCGGATTTTTGCCGTCAGGCCCCTTGGCGAAGGGCGATTCCTGCCGCTCCTGGTCCATATGCAGATACATCACCCGGTTCGAGGAAACGGTGACGGTCTTGATGTCCTTGTTGGCCTGGACGTGGCGCATGTCGGCGGTCGGAAGGTTGTCGATGATGTCAACATCCCCCGACAGCAGGGCGGCAACCCGTGCAGAACTGTTCTTGAACACGCGGAATACCACCTTGTCCCACTTGGCGGGCTTGTCCCAGTATTCGTCGAAGCGCTCCATGGTGACGTTGTCGTCGGGAGCCCACGAGACGAATTTGAAGGGGCCGGTCCCGATGACGCCCTTGCCGGCATTGAGCTGGTCAGTGGGCACCTTCTCGTTGTAAGCCGGGAGAATGGCAACCCGGGTCAGGTTGTTGAGCAGCAGCGAGGCGGGCTTCTTGGTTTTGATGCGTACCGTCCGCGAATCCGGCGCCGATGCTTCGGCGATATCCTGGACATAAGCGATAAACGAACTCGGGCTGTTGGTAGACGCCAGCGGGATGCGGTTGATGCTGGCTACAACATCGGCGGCGGTCACCGGAGAGCCGTCATGAAACTTGATGCCGTCACGGATTTTGAATTCCCAGGTCAAATCGTCGATCA